>JAEEUA010000132.1 GCA_016286775.1 Bacteroidales bacterium | reverse complement strand
GCAAATACGAAAGTTGATGATTCTAAGGGATTCTAAGGGAATCTAAGGGATTTTAAGGGACGTATGTTTCTTGGGTCCAATTCCATTTTGGCAAAGGTAACGTCCCCAAATATCCCTTAATATCCCCAAAAATCCCTTAATATCCATCAAGTTGAGCAAATGCGAAACTTGAGTAAAGATAAATGATATGAAAAGAAATTCAGATCCGATGGGCAGAGCCATCGCCGACTTCCATCGCACGGGTACGGCAGGACGCCTTCGTGTGTTTTCTCCGATGTTCGAGGAAGACGAGATTCCCGTGCAGACCCTTTTCCGCAGCTATGCCGACATGCCTGCCCTTGAACAGAAGGCACTCGACCGGGCGAAGGGACGAACGCTCGACGTGGGTGCCGGTTCCGGCTGTCATTCGCTTGTCCTTCAGCAGCGTGGCGTGGACGTGACGGCCATCGACATTTCGCCGTTTTCGGTCGAGACCATGCGGCAGCGGGGCGTCCGAAAGGTGCTTGAACAGGACTTCTTTGCCCTTGAGGGCCAATACGATACCATCCTGATGCTGATGAACGAAATCGGCATCGTGGGGACCCTGGAGCGCCTGCCCGTGTTCTTCCGTCGGCTCGACAAGATTCTGGCTCCGGGCGGCCAGCTGCTCTGCGATTCGTCCGACATCAGCTATGTGTTCGAGGACGAGGACGGCCGCATCGACTATCCCGACACGGGCCATTACTACGGCGAGCTGACCTATCGGATGCAGTACAAGGACACCTTGGGAACTCCCTTCCTCTGGCTCTACATCGACGCAGCCACCTTCGCCCGCATCGCCCTCGAAAACGGTTATGCCCTCGAGATTCTTGCCCAAGGCGACCATGCCGACTATCTGGCACGAATCACCCGGAAATAGTTCGACGACCGATTCCACGGAAGCCCGTTGATCCTCAGATATTCGCCCACATCGCGACAGGAAGTGCGGATGTTTCGGATAAAAATGTCATTTTTCGGCCCTATTATTTGGATAAGTCAAAAATTTTTCCGAAATTTGCGGCGTTGTTTCAAATAGAAGATTTCGAAGTTAAATCAAAATCATTAAAAATTGTTTATCATGAATCAGGTCTTAAATGCATCCGTCGCCGTCAACGGTCATACCTATTCCGTTCGGAAGAGCGACAATTCCGTTCTCGTCTCGTTCACCAACATCCCAACCGATTCGGAGGAATTCAAGAAGGTCTATCAGGACCTGTTGGGAAAGAGCGAATACACGGTTCCTGCCCTCATCCCGATGGCCCTGGAGATCTATGCACGCAATCCGCAGGAAGGGGAGAAGTGCATCGCTACCTTCTGCACCTTCACGGCCAAGGCAGAAATGATTCGAATCATCAAGGACAAGTTCCGCAATCCGGACGACCCCTATTGCCAGCGTTATCTTCCCGCCGCCTTGCTCCAGGGTGCTTCGAACAAGAATGCCTATACGCCCAACACCCCCTATACGGTCTGCATCGAGCACTCGGTGAACAAGGACCAGGAGTCGGATATGTACAACGGCGTGTTCTATTTCATGCAGATCATCGCCGAGGGCTGGGACACGCATCAGCGCGGCGTCCAGGTCTTCAAGCCTTTCGACAAGGAGCTGTACCAGGTGAGCGGCTGTCCTGCCACCTATACGGGCTGCAAGCCCATCCGTGGCACCTGGCCGGGACTCGTCTGACCTTCCCGTTCTTTTCATAGGCAAGGGTCTGCATCAAACTAAAAGACAAGGGCCTGCAACAAACTAAAAGGCAAGGGCCTGCATCAATCGATGCAGACCCCTGTTTTTTTGTCTTCGCTTGCCTTCAAGACATCGCTTGTCTTTGCGATTTGAATGTCTTTGCGATTTTGCTTGCCTAAGCGAATATTACATCCGTTCGGGTACCTCGATGCCGAGCAGGTCCATGGCGGTCTTGATGACGCGGGCCACGCAGGTGCTGAGGACGAGGCGGAAACGGCGCTTGCCGGCATCCTCCTCCTTGAGGATGGAGGTGTCGTGGTAGAACTGGTTGTACTCCTTGGCGAGATCGTAGGTATAGTTGGCAATCAGGGAAGGGGAGTAGTCGGTTCCGGCGCGCTTGACAACCTGTTCGAAGTCGAGCAGCTTCTGGACGATGGTCTGCTCCTTCTCGGAGATTTCGACGCCATCGAGGCCCTCGGCAGAGACGGCTTCGACTTCGGCCTTGCGTAGCACCGACTTGATACGGGCATGCGTATATTGGATGAAGGGGCCGGTGTTGCCGTTGAAGTCGATCGACTCGGCGGGGTTGAACACCATGTTGTTGACAGGATTGACCTTGAGGAGGAAGTACTTGAGTGCGCCCAGGCCGATGATGCGATAGACGTTCTCCTTCTCCTCGTCGCTCAGGTCGGCCAGGCGCTCGGAGCTTGCCTCACGCGCATCGTCGATCATGGCGGCCATCAGGTCGTCGGCATCGACCACGGTACCCTCGCGGCTCTTCATCTTGCCGTTGGGCAGCTCGACCATGCCGTAGGAGAAGTGGACGAGGTCCTTGCCCCACTTGAAGCCGAGGCGGTCGAGGAGGAGCGAGAGCACCTGGAAGTGGTAGTTCTGCTCGTTGCCCACCACGTAGATCATCTTGTCGATGGGGTAGTCCTGGTAGCGCAGCTTGGCCGTGCCGATGTCCTGCGTCATATAGACCGACGTGCCGTCCTTGCGGAGGAGGAGCTTCTGGTCGAGGCCTTCCTGGGTGAAGTCGGCCCACACCGAGCCGTCGGCCTTGCGGAAGAAGAGTCCCTTCTCCAGCCCTTCGAGCACGAGCTCCTTGCCTTCGAGGTAGGTGTTCGATTCGTAATAGATCTTGTCGAAGCCCACGCCCATCATTCGGTAGGTCTCGTCGAAGCCGGCATAGACCCATTCGTTCATCTTGGCCCAAAGTGCGCGCACCTCGGGGTCGCCGGCCTCCCACTTGCGGAGCATCTCTCGAGCCTCCTGCATGAGGGTGGACTTCATTTCGGCCACGCCCTTGCGTGCCTCGGCAGTCTTTTCGGGGTCTTCGGGAAGGGTGCCGTCGGGCAGCTGGTCCTTGAAGACGTGGATGCCCTGTATCTCGGGGTCGTTTTCGAGCAGGTCCTTGAGCTCGGCCTTGTAATGCTTGTCGAAGGAGACGTAGCAGTCGCCGATGAGGTGGTCGCCCTTCTTGCCCGTGCTTTCGGGTGTGGCGCCATCGAACCACTTCTGCCAGGCGAGCATCGACTTGCAGATATGGATGCCGCGGTCGTTGACGATGTTGGTCTTCACCACCTTGTTGCCGCACGCATCCACGATCTTCGAGAGCGACCAGCCCAACAGGATGTTGCGGAGGTGGCCCAGATGGAGGGGCTTGTTGGTATTGGGCGACGAATATTCGATCATCACGAGGGGCGCATCGTCGCCGGCGGGCTGGATGCCGAAGTTCGGGTTGGCAAAGATGCCCTGGAGCTTCTCGACCCACGAATCGGCGTTGATCGAGAGGTTGAGGAAGCCTTTGATGGCGTTATATTTGGCCACGAGGGGTTCGTTGGCAACTAGCCAGTCGCCGATGGCCTGTCCGAGCTGTTCGGGGTTCCGGACGGGCGTCTGCTTCATGAAGGGGAACACGTTGAGGGTGAGATGCCCTTCGAACTCCTTGCGGGTGGGGCTCAACTGAACCTGCTTGTCGGCAAGCTCGATATCGTAAAGTGACTTGACTGCGGCCTTGATGCTGGCCAATAATTGCTGTTGGATTTCCATATTCAGTTAAAATTTTGGCGCAAAGATAACGAAAATTTTGAGATGAGCACACATTTTAAATAAAAAAAGAGGGCATATCAGTTTTTTTTATTATCTTTGCGGCCGAAAATTATAGTAAATATGACAGAAAACGAAGTATTGGAAATACAGAAGCAGGTGGTTGACGTCTGCAAACTGGTCTATGACCCCGAGATCCCGGTGAACATCTACGACCTCGGCCTCATCTACGGCATCGACGTGGAAGAGGGCGGGCACGTCCATATCAAGATGACCTTGACGGCGCCGACCTGTCCCGAGGGCGACTTCCTGATGGAGGACCTCCGGATGAAGGTCGAGGGGCTGCGCGAGGTGTCGTCGTGCGACGTGGAACTCGTTTTCGAGCCGGAGTGGAACCAGGATATGATAACCGAAGAGGCGAAGCTCGAATTGGGGATGCTCTGATGGGAAAGATATATTTTATCAGCGATTGTCACCTGGGCGCAGGGACGCTGGAGAATCCGAAGGACTACGAGCGACGCGTCGTTCGCTTCCTCGAATCCATCGAGGATGACTGCGACGAGCTTTTCCTGATGGGCGACATCATCGACTATTGGTTCGAATTCAAGCACGTGGTGCCCAAGGGCTTTACCCGCTTCTTGGGCAAGTTGGGCATGATGGCCGACAAGGGCGTCAAGATACATTGGTTTACGGGCAATCACGACATTTGGATCTTCGGCTACCTGCCCGAGGAGATCGGCTGCACGCTCCATACCGGCCCCGAGGTGGTGGAGCGAAACGGCCGGAAGCTTTTCCTGGCGCATGGCGATGGGCTGGGCGAGGATTCGAAGATGCTGAAGTTCATGACGGGCTTCTTCCACAACCGCCTGTGCCAAAGGATGTTCCGCTGGATACACCCCGACCTCTCGACCGCCTTTGCCCATTGGTGGAGCCGCAAGAGCCGCCTCTCGGGCAACGAATTCCCCGAATACATGGGCGAGGACAAGGAGCATCTGGTACAGTTCGCCAAGAAGCAGATCCGCGAGGGCTTCGAGCCCGACTATTTCATCTTTGGCCATCGCCACATCCTGCTCGACATCATGCTGAGCCGCAAGAGCCGTATGATGATCCTGGGCGACTGGATCATGCATTTCTCCTACGCCGTGATGGACGAGGACGGCGAGATGTCGCTCGACCAGTTTGAGTACGGCGACGTGGAAGAAGAGACGCGCAACGGCGTCAGCATAGCGATATTCTAACGCCCTTTTGCACCCTTTTACTCCCCTTTTACTCCCCTTTTACTCCTCTTTTACTCCTCTTTTACTCCCCTTTTACTACTCTTTTACTCCCCTTCTCAGAATGAACGCCATGATATTTGCCGCAGGCCTCGGCACAAGGCTCCGCCCGCTGACCAACGATCGGCCGAAGGCCCTGGTCGAGGTGAACGGAAAGTCCTTGCTCGAACATAACATCCTGAAGCTGAAGGCCGCAGGCTTCGACCATATCGTGGTGAACATCCATCACTTTGGCGAACAGATCATCGAATTTCTTCGGGCGCACGACAATTTTGGCATCGACATCCGCGTGAGCGACGAACGCGGTCAGCTGCTCGATACGGGCGGCGGCATCAAGCGTGCTTTCCCCTTGTTCGACACGGCTGAACCCATCCTGATCCACAACGTCGATATCATCTCGCACATCGACCTCGGGCAACTCTATGCCCGCCACCTTTCGACCTCGGAGGCCTGGGCGAAATCGGCAACCAGCGACGGTCGTGCCCTGGGCGCCACGCTGGCCATCCATCGGCGCGTGACCTCGCGCTACCTGCTCTTCGACGACGCGTGCCTCTGCGGATGGACCAACGTCAAGACGGGAGAAGTGAAGGGCCGTCAGGGCGAGCCTTTTGCCTTCGCCGGCATCCATGTGGTCGATCCGAACCTCTTTCCCTATCTGCAGGCTCGGGAGGCCGACGTCTTTTCCATCATCGACTTCTACCTGGATGTCTGTCGCGACATCGTCCTCGCCGGCCATGATGTCACGGGTTTCGAATGGGTGGATTGCGGCAAGCCGGAGTCGCTTGTTCGAGCCGCAGAACTGACGGCATCCGAGGGGTCGGAAAAGGTTGGTTGACAGCCCCTTTTTTGAAATACGAATTTACCAAAACTGCGTTATTTGATACGTCAATCATCGAATATAGGTGCCGAGAATCTGCATAACTCGGAGTATTTTAGTATCTTTGCAGACGTTATGAATCAGAAAATACGTTTTTATTATCTTTTCGCGCTGATAATCCTGCTGTGTGGAGCGATGCCTTCGACCGTGGTGGCCCAAGGTAGAACCGCCGAGAAGCAGGTGGCGCGTATCACCGTCGAAGGTCAGGTGCTCGATAGCATCACCGGCCTGCCTCTCGACTTCGTGAACATCGCCGAAAAAGGTACCACCAACGGTACCATCACCAATACCCAGGGCAACTTTTCGATGCTGGCTCGTCCGGGCAGCACCATCCAGTTCAGTTATCTCGGCTACGACACCAAGACCATCGTGACCGGCAACCGCAAGATGAAACTGATCATCAAGATGATGCCGCAGGACGTGCAGCTCAGCGAGGTGGTGGTCAAGCCCAAGCGGGAACGCTATCGCCGCAAGGACAACCCCGCCGTCGTCCTCATTCGCAACGTCATCGAGCACAAGGACGACCATTCGCCCAAGGAGAACGATTTCTTCAGCGAAACCCGCTACGACAACATGACCTATTCGCTGAACAACTTCAGCGGCAGCCATCTGGCCCGTTGGAAGAAGAAGTTCAAGTTCATCGAGCAGTTCATCGACACCGCCATCGTTACCGGCACACCCGTGCTGCCCGTTTCGACCGACGAACGTGTGGAGAAGCATTATTGGAAGAATGCCGGCAACCTGAACCGTACCGTCACCGAGGCCGAACAGCACGCAGGTATGGATGACATGATGCCCGAACAGTTCGTGGCCCTGCTCAAGACCGAGGTCTTCCCCGAGATGGATCTCAACGAGGACAACATCTACCTCTATCGCAAGAAGTTCGTTTCGCCCGTCTCGTCGTTTGGTCCCACCTTCTATAAATATTATATCCTCGACACGCTGAAGCTCGACGACGGCCTGGATTACATCGACCTGGGCTTTGCGCCCGCCATGCCGCAGTCGTTCGGCTTTGTCGGACACCTCTACGTCAGCCTCGACAGTACCTATTGGGTGAAGCGTGCCGAGCTCAACATCCCGCCCGACATCAACCTCAACTTCGTGCGCAATCTGCACGTCGAGTTCGAGAACGGCCGTCTGGCCGACAGCACACGCGTCGTGCTCGGCAAGAGCTTCTATTCGGAATTGAACGTCACGGCTGGTTCGCTGGGCCTCTATGCGCAACGCATGATCCGTTACAGCGACTTCAGCGATGCGCCTCTCGACAAGGCCATCTTCGGCGCTGCCCCCAAGTCGGATTCGCCCAATTTGGTGCGCAATTCGACCGATCTGGCCTATTGGAACACCCATCGTCCCACCACAGGCTTCGACCCCGACCGGTCGGTCGAGGCGATGATGAACCAGATGCGCGGGGTGCCGTTCTACAAATATGGCGAGAAGGTGCTGACCTGGCTCTTCAAGGGCTTCGTGCCGATTGACGACAAGGTGGAGGAGCGTGCCAAGTTCCTCTATGGCCCCATCAATACGTCGGTTTCGTGGAACAGCCTCGAACACATCCGTCTGCGCATGGGCGGCATCACTACGGCCAACCTGAACCACCACCTCTTCGGTTCGGGCTACGTGGTTTATGCCATCGAGGACCATAAATGGAAGTACGACGCCGCGCTCGAGTATTCGTTCCGTCGTAAGAAGCGCTACGCCAACGAGTTTCCTATCCATTCGCTCAAGTTCGAAAGCACCTACGATTCGAAGGAGCTGGGCCTCGTGCTCGAAACCAACCGCGACAACTTCATCACTTCGTTCCGCAAGGCCGACCAGCCGAAGTTCATCTATGTGCGCAGCAACTCGCTGCTCTATACGCTCGAGTTCTGGAACCACGTCAGCCTCAAGCTGAAGGCCGACCTGCGCCGCGAATACCAGACCCGTCTGGGCAAGTTCGAGCTGGCGGGCACGGGCATGGAACAGAGCTATTACGACATGGCCCTGGCCTCCGCTTCATTGCGCTGGGCACCCAAGGAGGCGTTTGCCGAGAACAAGACTTCGCGCGTTCGTGTCGATCATCGCCACCCCGTCTTCGAACTGACGCACAAGATGGCGCACAACGGCATGATGGGTACCGACTTCGACTACCAGGCCACCGAATTCTCGTTCGAGAAGCGCTTCTGGCTCAACGTGCTGGGTCATGCTACGGTCAATATCGACCTGGGCAAGATCTGGACAGGCGATACGCCCTATCCGCTGCTCTATATGCCCAATGCCAACACGGGCTACACCATTCAGCTGGGCGCCTTCTCGCAGCTCCAGTCGATGGAGTTCGTCTATGACCAGTATGCCCATTGGAACGTCTCTTGGCGTCTCCTCGGCCTGATGTTCAACAACATCCCCTATGTGCGTCATCTCAAGTGGCGCGAGGTGGTGACCTTCCGTGGCGTCTATGGCAAGCTTTCGGAGAAGAACGACCCAGACGCGCTCAACCCCGACGGCTCGCTGATGAATCCCAACCTCTTCAAGCTGCCCAGCAACGGTACCGTCTATCGCCTTGGCAATACGCCCTACATGGAGGTGGCTTTCGGTCTCGAAAACATCTTCAAGGTATTGAGAATCGAATACATACGTCGTCTGACGTACCTCGACCATCCAGGCATTCGCAAGAATGGCGCTCAGGCTACCATCGTGCTGAGTTTCTAAAAATCCTCTAAAATGTCCAGAACAGCAATCATCATACTCAATTGGAATGGCGAACAAAAAGGCCTTATCAGGCGTTATCTGCCTTCGGTGGTGGAGAATACGCCTACGGATCTGGCCGATGTTATTGTCGCCGACAATGGATCGACGGACAAGAGCCTCAAGGTTTTGGGCGACCAGTTCCCGACGGTCAAGGTTATTCCGCTCGAAAAGAACTATGGTTTTGCCGAAGGCTACAATCGGGCCATCGACATCATTACCGTGATGAAACAGGAAGAGCGGAGGGGCCCCATCGGCAATGTCTTTGAGGTGAATCGGATGCAATCGCCCGACTATGTGATATTGCTCAACGACGACGTCCGGGTGCCGACCGGTTGGCTCGAGCCGATGGTCAGCTATATGGACAGCCACCCGAACTGCGCCGCCCTGCAACCCAAGATCCTGAAGGATGGCGACGAACGGATGTTCGAATATGCCGGGGCCTGCGGCGGTTATCTCGACAATCTGTGCTTCCCGTTCTGCCGCGGCCGTATCTTCGATACAATCGAGGAGGACCATGGGCAATATGACTTGCCGGAAGGCGAGGCTTGGCCCGTGATGTGGGCTTCGGGAGCCTGCCTGATGATACGCACAGAGCTTTATATGAATGCGGGTGGACTCGACCGCCGTTTCTTTGCCCACATGGAGGAGATCGACTTGTGCTGGCGGCTTCGTCGCATGGGCTACGATATCGCTTGTGTGCCCCAGTCGAGGGTCTTCCACCTGGGAGGTGCCAGCCTTCCGCAGGGCAATCCGCGCAAGACGAAGCTCAATTTCCGCAACAGCATCGTCATGATGTGGAAGAACCTGCCCGCTGACAAGTATCGCCATCTCATCCGCCGACGAAAGTTGCTGGACAACATGGCGGCCGCCAACTTCCT
>JAEEUA010000131.1 GCA_016286775.1 Bacteroidales bacterium | reverse complement strand
CCAATGTCCTCTATGGCGAGGCCGTGACCGAGGGCGATGCCGCCTTCCTCGAGCAGGTGGATGCCACCTTGGCAAAACTCCTGCCTTATAAGATTGGCGCCAAGGGTAACCTCCAGGAATGGTACTTCGACTGGGAGGACAAGGATCCGCACCATCGTCACCAGTCGCACCTCTTCGGGCTTTATCCCGGACATCATATCACGGTCGATGACACTCCCGAACTTGCCCAGGCTTGTGCCAGGACTCTTGAAATCAAGGGAGATAAAACGACAGGTTGGAGTGCAGGTTGGAGAGTCAATCTCTTTGCTCGGCTTCGTGATGCTGGGGGTGCCTACCATATTTTCCGTAAACTGATGACCTTTGTGCATCCTCAGGATTACCGGGGAGAGGACCGTCGTCGGGGAGGTGGCACTTATCCCAATCTCTTCGACGCCCATTCACCTTTCCAGATCGACGGCAACTTCGGTGGAACAGCCGGTGTGATGGAGATGCTCGTCCAAAGCCGTTGGATCAGCGATACCGAGAGCGAGGCCATTGTCCTGCCCTCTTTGCCCGAGCAGTGGAAACCGTGCGGACATATCAAGGGCGTGCGTCTGCGTGGCGGCTATGAACTCAGCATGGAGTGGAAGGACGGCAAGGTAACCAAGCTCGACGTCACAAGCTTTCGCAAGACTCCGGGCAAGCTTCACGTGAAGTCCTTGGATGGGCAAACTTGGGAATTCTAACGATTTATAACCATTATAGTCACTATAGATTCTATAGTTCCTATAGTTCCGATACAAAAATATAACTATATGAAAAAGACCCTTCTGATAGCCCTTGCCGCCGCCCTTTCGCTGGCCGTCCAGGCACAAGATTCGCTTCGTGTCACCATCTTCGGCGACAGTTATTCCACCTTCGAGGGTTATCTGACCCCCGCCGACAACGAGCCCTGGTATTGGAGTGCCGACAGCCCTCATCGCCAGAAGGGCAACGACGTGACTCGTGTCGAGCAGACCTGGTGGTGGCAGGTCATCGACCAGATGGGCTGGAAGCTCGAGATGAACAACTCCTACAGCGGAGCCACCGTGGGCTATGCCGGATATAATTACGACAACTACAAGCCACGCTCGTTCAACACCCGCGTCGAGAACCTTGGCAATCCGGACATCATCCTCTCGTGCTGCATCACCAACGACTCGTGGACGGGCGAGCTGGTCGGTGATTACAAGTGGGCCAACTGGACCGACAACGACCTGTGGTTCTTCCGGCCCGCCATGGCGCGCCTCTGCAGTGTCATCAAGCAGAACTATCCCATGGCCCGAATCTACTTCATTCTCAATACCGACCTCAAGCCCGAACATGCCGAGTCGATGCGCGTCATCTGCCGCCACTACGGTCTGCCCCTCATCGAGCTTCACGACATCGACAAGCAGTGGGGCCATCCCAGCCAGGCCGGCATGAAGGCAATTGCCCAGCAGGTGATGGACTTCGTGAAGAAGGATTTAGAGCAACACCCTTAACCCTTTGCTTCCCCAGGACGCGACCAAAGGGAGCAACCCCTCTTAACCCCTCAAACCCCCTCGAACCCCTTGAACCCAATCCTATACATCGTCATTCCCTGCTTCAACGAAGAGGAAGTGCTCGACGAGACAGCTCGCCGCATCCTTGTCCTTCTCGACCGCATGGAGAGCGAAGGCCTGATAGCTGCCGGCAGCCGTATGCTTCCTGTCGATGATGGCTCGCGCGACCGTACCTGGCAGATCATCGAACGCCTCCATGCCGCCGACCCGCGTGTCGGTGGCGTAAAGCTGGCAGCCAACAGCGGACACCAGAATGCGTTGCTGGCAGGGCTACTCACGGCCTCGGACAAAGCCGACATCATGGTGAGCATCGATGCCGACCTGCAGGACGATGCAGAGGTCATTCCTGATATGGTACGAAAATACCACGAAGGCAATGATATCGTCTATGGCGTGCGCCGAAGCAGACAGACCGACAACTGGTTCAAACGAACCACGGCAACCTTGTTCTATCGGTTTATGCAGGCATTGGGCGCCAAGACCATCTACAATCATGCCGACTACCGCCTGATGAGCCGCCGTGCCGTGCGCCAGCTGGCCAACTATCGCGAACGCAACCTGTTTCTACGCGGACTCGTCCCCTTGCTGGGCTATCGGTCGGACGTCGTCTATTACGACCGTGCCCGTCGTTTTGCCGGCACGAGCAAATATCCCTTGGGAAAGATGCTCAACTTCGCCCTCGATGGCATCACCTCGTTCAGCATCCGTCCCTTGCGATTGCTCTTCCACCTCGGCCTTTTCTTTATCCTCATCGCACTGTGCATCCTCGTCTGGGTGCTCTACAAATACATCACGGGCGATGTGGTGACGGGCTGGTCGTCGCTCATCCTCTCCATCTGGTTCGTGGGAGGCTGTGTCCTCACAGGCCTCGGCATCACGGGCGAATACGTCGGCAAGATCTACATGGAGGTGAAGGATCGTCCGCGTTACAATATTGAACTGACTCTCGAATAATAATCCTAATACATATTATTATATATAAAATGAAAAAGATTCTCTTAGCATCAATGACATTGGTTTCAGCCCTTGTTCTAACCTCATGTGGAGGCAAGGCTGTCAGCCAGAAAGGTCAGCAGGTCACCGTCCGTGTGGAACAGACTGCTGCCGATGGCCCGAAGCTCGTCCGTCTCGAAGTGATGGGCGAAAAGATCATTCGTGTGACGGCTACTGCCGCCGACAAGTTTGCCGACCGTCCCTCTCTCATCATCGTGCCCCAGGACCAGACGGTGAAGTACGATGTCGTCGAGAACGGCGATACCGTTCGTGTCAAGACGGCCTTCGTCATGGCCCATGTTCTCAAGAGTAACGGCCAGGTCTGGTTCACCGACCTCAAGGGTGACATTATTCTGGCCGAACAGGCTCAGGGCAGCAAGACTTTTTCGCCCTACAGTGCCACGCAGACTGTCTGGACGGCCAATGCAGATGGACCAGCCGAAGTGCCCAATCCCACCACCTGGAAGGGATGGTCCGCACGCGTGGTCTTCGATAGTCCTGCCGACGAGGCATTCTATGGTCTTGGTCAGCATCAGGCCGATGACTGGAACTACAAGGGCAAGAACGAGGAGCTCTTCCAGTACAACACCAAGGTTTCCGTGCCGTTCGTCGTTTCGAGCCACAACTATGGCGTGCTGGTCGATAGCTATTCGCTGATGCGCTTTGGCAACCCCAAGGACTATAGCCAGATCCACGAGCTTTTCGACCTCTACGACAAGGATGGCGTGGCAGGGGCTCTCACGGGCACCTATTCTGCTCCCGGCGAGGAGACGCTTGTGCGTCGCGAGGACAGCATCTATTTCGAGAACCTTGTTTCGGCCCGCAACCTGCCCAAGTACCGTCTGGACAAGGCTCATGTGACCTATGAGGGCGAGATTGTGCCCCGTGTGACCGGCGAATACAACTTCAGCCATTACTACAGCGGCTATCAGAAGATCTACATCAACGGCAGCAACGTTTATACCGAGGACGTGCAGGGTACTGGCACCCCCGGCGACCAGACCATCTGGCGTACCGCCTGGAACCCCAATGCGCGCAAGTTTGCTGTCCGTATGGAGGCAGGCAAGCGCTATAAGTTCTGTCTTGACTGGATTCCCGATGGTGGCGAAGCCTATTGCGGACTACGTGCTTTGGCCCCTGTCCTTCCCGAGGAACAGGCCAAGCTCAGCTTCTGGAGCGAGATGGTGCAGCAGCTCGACTACTACTTTATTGCAGGCGACAACAGCGACGAGGTCATCAAGGGCTATCGCACCCTGACCGGCAAGGCACAGATCATGCCCAAGTGGCTCTTCGGATTCTGGCAGAGCCGCGAGCGCTACAAGTCGCAGCGTGAGATCCTGGATGCCCTCAAGGGCTTCCGCGACCGCAAGCTCCCGATTGACAATATCGTCATGGACTGGAACTATTGGAGCCCCGACTCATGGGGCGCATTCACCTTCGATACCCTTCGCTTCAGCGACCCCAAGGGCATGATCGACACCATCCATGCGCAGCATGCCAAGATCATGATTTCCTGCTGGCCCAAGTATTACCTCACCACCGACAACATGAAGGAACTCGACCAGATGGGCAAGATCTATCAGCAGAGCATTAAGGATTCGCTCTACGACTGGCTGGGCTTCAAATATGCTTTCTACGATGCCTATGACCTCGATGCACGCAAGGTGTTCTGGCGCCAGCTCTACGAGAAACTTGGCGTCATCGGCATGGATGCCTGGTGGATGGATGCCTCGGAGCCCAATGTGCGCGACTGCACCGACCTGCCTTATCGCAAGTTGCTCTGCGGTCCCACTGCCCTCGGCTCGAGCGACGAGTACTTCAATGCCTACTCCATCGTCAATGCCGAAGCCATCTACGACGGCCAGCGCGGCTACGAGACTGCCATCGAACGTCAGGGCATCAAGGCCGACGATTCGCAGGCACTCCAAAAGCAGGCCAAGTGGAACCAGTACGGCTACGGCAATGAGGATGCCTTCTCGCCCGACAACCAGCGTGTCTTCCTCCTGACCCGCAACGGCTTTGCTGCCGAACAGCGCTTCTCGACCGCCACCTGGTCGGGCGACATCGGCACCCGTTGGGAGGACATGAAGACACAGATTACCGCAGGTCTCAACTTCTCCATCTCGGGCATTCCCTATTGGAGCCAGGACATCGGCGGCTTCTCGGTCGAGAAACGTTACGAGGCAGCCCAGCATTTCTACGATGCCACCGGACGTGAGAACGAAGATCTTCACGACTGGCGCGAGCTCAATGCCCGCTGGCACGAGTGGGGCGTCTTCACACCCATGTATCGCGTGCACGGACAGTTCCCGTTCCGTGAGCCCTGGAACATCGCTCCCGAGTCGCATCCTGCCTATAAGGTCATCCGTTCCTGCATTGACTTCCGCTATCGCCTGATGCCATACATCTATTCGCTGGCTGGCAAGGTCTATTTCGACGACTACACCATGCTGCGTCCGCTCGTGATGGACTTTGGCTATGATCCAAACGTACTCAATCTGGGCTATCAGTTCATGTTCGGTCCTTCGTTCATGGTTTGTCCCGTCTATCAGTATAAGGCTCGTCAGCGCGAAGTCTATTTCCCCGAGGGCCGCATCTGGTATAACCTCTACGATGGCCGCATTGCCTCAGAAGGAGGCGAAACCCGCATCTGCGCCGCACCCTACGAGCAGATTCCCGTCTTCGTACCCAGTGGCTCCATCATCCCCTATGGCCCTGCCATGCAGTATAGCGACGAGAAGCCCGCTGGCACCATCCGCCTTTACGTCTATGCCGGACAGGACGGCGACTTCACCCTCTACGAGGACGAAGGCACCAACTACGGTTACGAGGCAGGCCGCTTTGCTAACATCCGGTTCAGCTACAACGATGCCCAGCGCGAGCTTTCCATCTCCGACCGCGAGGGTGAGTTCCCCGGCATGCTCCAGAAGCGCACCTTCATCATCGTGCCCGTGGATGCCAGCCATATCCAGGGCTACGACCCCGAAGCCAAGGGTATCGAGGTTCAGTACGATGGCAAGGCAAAGGTCGTGAAACTATAAACTTTTATTCCTTAAAAATGGAGGCAGAAACCGCATCAATCGGCTTCTGCCTCCGTGTAATAGCGGTTTGGGATTGTTTTTTGACCAAATTTTTGGATATTCATGTTTTTATGATTATCTTTGCCACGCAAAATAATAGTTTACTGTAAACCCTTTTTTCATGAAATACCCATTTATTACTGCCATCCTGCTGGCCTGTTTCACGGCTGATACCTTTGCACAGGTGATGCAGCCCGTGGATGAGTACGAGGCCCTTGTGCCATTCGAGAATCTCAGCTATACCAACAGCACCGATCCCATCGAACGTCGTGTTCAGGATGCCCTCAGCCGCATGACACTGGCTGAGAAGTGCCGCCTGTGTTACGCTCAGTCCAAGTTCTCGACTCCCGGTGTGCCGCGCCTCGGCATCCCGGAAGTTCGCTATAGCGACGGCCCACACGGTGTGCGCGCCGAGATCAACTGGAACGACTGGGGCTATGCTGGCTGGAACAGCGACTCTATCACCGCCTATCCCGCATTGACCTGCCTGGCAGCAACCTGGAACCGCGACCTTGCCTTCCACTACGGCTATAGTGTCGGCCAGGAGGCCCGTTACCGCCGCAAGACCGTCCTCCTCGGTCCGGGTGTGAACATCTATCGTACGCCGCTCGGAGGCCGTAACTTCGAGTACATGGGCGAAGACCCCTGTCTCGCCTCCAAGATGGTGGTTCCCTACATCGCCGGTATCCAGCGCAACGGTGTGGCAGCCTGCGTCAAGCATTACATCCTCAACGAACAGGAGGAGTTCCGTGGCCATGTCGATGTCAAGGTTTCTGACCGTGCCCTCCACGAGATCTACCTGCCGCCCTTCAAGGCTGCCGTTGAGGAGGGCAAGGTGTGGACCCTCATGGGTTCCTATAACCAGTATCTCGACCAGCATGCCTCCCACAACGAGGTGCTTATCGACGAAGTGCTCAAGGGAGACCTCGGTTTCGATGGCGTGGTCATTACCGACTGGGGTGCTGCGCACAATACCGACGAAGCCATCTTCAACGGCCTCGATGTCGAGATGGGAACCTACACCAACGGCCTTACTTCCGAAGCCGGCGATTTTGGCTATGAAGACTATTATCTGGGCCGTGCCTATTACGAGAAATGTCTTCGAGGTGAGGTGCCCGACTCAATCATCAATGACAAGGCTGCACGCATCCTGCGTCTGATCTTCCGCACCGAAACGAGCAGCAATCACGCTTATCCCGGTGGACGCGTGGCAAGCGACGACCAGCTTGCTGCCGCCCGACGCATAGCCGACGAAGGCATCGTCCTCCTCAAGAACGCCTCCGTCAAGACTCAGGGCAAATCAAAGGATCAAAACTCAGGACCACTCCTGCCCATTCGTCCGGGGCTGTACCGTCGCATCCTCGTCGTTGGCGAGAATGCCACCCGCAGCCTTTGCATGGGAGGCGGCTCGTCGGAGCTCAAGACCAAGGTCGAGATTTCGCCCCTTCAGGGTATCCGTGACCGTTTCGGCGACAAGGTCACCATCGACTATGCCGAAGGTTATCGTTCGGGTGGTGCACATTATGGTCGTATCGAGCCCATCGACGACAGCGTCTATGACCAGTTGCGCAGCGAGGCTGTTGCCAAGGCACGTGAAGCCGACCTCGTGATCTATGTGGGTGGCTTGAACAAGAACCATTTCTCCGACTGCGAGGGAGGTGACCGCTTGACCTATGACCTCGACTTCCATCAGAACGAGCTCATCGAGGCCCTTGCCGAAGCCAATCCCCGCATGGTCTGTGTCATCATTTCGGGCAATGCTTTCCGTATGCCGTGGCTTAGCCGTGTGCCCGCTCTCCTTCAGAGCTGGTATCTCGGTTCGATGGCGGGAGCTGCCCTGGCCGACATCCTGTCGGGCGACGTATGTCCGTCGGGAAAGACCATCTTCACCTATCCGGTCTCGCTGGCCGACTGTCCTGCCCACCAGTTGGGCCGCATCAGCTATCCGGGTGTGCGCCCCGACGAAGTGCCAGCAGCCTGGCGCTATCGTCCCGATCGAAATCCACGTTCGGCCGACCTGCTCGCCATCGCTGCCAAGAGTCCTTCTGCTCTACGTGATGCCGCTCGTAACTTCGACGCTTCGCTCAAGGTGCTCAATACCTCCAGCAATCCCGCCACCCATCTCGGTGCAGGCGACGAAGTGGAGGTCTATGCCGAGGACATTCTCGTCGGCTACCGCTGGTACGACTATCACAAGCTCAATGGTGTGGGAACGTCCAGTGTCCTTTTCCCCTTCGGCTATGGCCTGAGCTACACTACCTTCGAATATAGCAAGCCCACCGTTTATGCTGGAACAGTAAGTGTCGAAGTAACCAATGTCGGTGACGTCGAAGGTCAGGAAGTCGTTCAGTTCTATATCTCTGACGAAAAGAGCTCCGTCATTCGTCCCAAGAAGGAGCTGAAGTATTTCCAGAAGGTCAATCTCAAGCCTGGCGAGCACAAGGTGGTCAGCTACTTCATCAAGACCGACGACCTCAGTTTCTGGGACGAGGAAGAGGGCCGCTGGAAGTATGAGTCGGCCGACTTTACCATTTATGTCGGCTCCTCCTCGGTCGATATCCGAGGCAAGGTGGATATTACCCGATAAAATACAATTTTTCTCTCTTGCCGCCCTGCTTGTGGGACGGCAGAGAGAAAACCATTTAAATCTACTATGAAAAAAAATCTTATACTATTTGCCTTCTTTTTCTTCGGCGTGGTAAACCTTGCCGCACAGACCGGACTGCAGACTAACCTCAAGGAGGTAACCATCTACAGCAATGGCGCCCAGGTGACACGTGAGAAGAATGTGGCGCTGAAGGCTGGCGAACAGACCATCTCGTTCACAGGCCTTTCGCCCTACCTCGATCGAAACAGCCTACAGGTGAAGGCCAAGGGCAGTGTGACTGTGCTTGGAGTGAGCCAGCGTTACATCCGTCCCGACAGCACGATGCTCAGCGAACGGTTGAAGGCTGCCAGCCGCGACATCGACGAGGCTTCTCGCCGCCTGAGCGAACTGCAGGCGCAGCGCACCGTCCTCAAGTCACAGCTCAAGATGGTTGAGGCCAACTGCAATATCGGAAGCCGTACCGCCGCCACACCGCTCAACGACATTAAGCTGCTCAACAAATACTACTACGAGGAGATGATGGACATCAACAAGAAACTCATCGCCCTCGACACCGAAGAAGAGAAAGCCAACGCTGATCTGTCCCATTACACCGATATCGCCGATTCGATAGCAGGCATCAAGTTGAAGCGCATCACCGTGGTCGATGTGAAGGTCGATGCCAAGATGCAGACCAGCGCACTCTTTACCCTGCAGTATTACGTCAGCGGTGCATCGTGGTATCCGACCTATGACGTGCGTTCGAGCAAGGTCGATGAACCTCTTCAACTCACCTACAAGGCAAACATCATGCAGCAGACAGGCGAGGACTGGAAGGATGTGTCCGTGACGCTCTCGACGGCCAACCCTAACCGCTCGAACGTGTCGCCCGACCTGCGCACCTATTGGCTTGACTACGGACTGGCCGCACCTACCTACAACTTTGGCATCGACAATAATCAGGTGTCGGGCACAATCTTTGATGAAAATAATGAGCCCATCATTGGTGCTTCGATTACGGTGGCCGGTACGCAGATCGGCACTGTCAGCGACGTGGATGGACACTATTCGATCACTATGCCCAATGGTAATCGTCGTTTGGTTGTCAACTTTATCGGCTACGAGTCGCAGCAAGCTACTGTCAATGGCAATCACAAGGACTTCCACCTCCAGGAAACCGCAAGCTTCCTCCAAGAAGTTGCTGTGGTGGGTTACGGCACTTCAAGCAAGGGTGGCTGGCTTCGCAGAAAGTCGTCTGCTTCAGCAGCAGTCGAAATGGCCGAACCCGCAGCGGCCGCTTCGGAAAGCAAGCAGCAGAAGGCTCGTGTGCTGGTTGACGAGGATGACTTGGAGGTGGCCGCGACGGCAGCCAAGTTCGGTTACGAATTCGAGGTGAAGCATCCACTCACCATCCTTTCGAACAACAAGCCCGTCAGCGCCCAGCTTGGCCGATACGAGTTGCCAACCACCTACGCCTACAAGGGTGTGCCCAAGATTGACAAGGATGCCTTCCTCGTAGCAGA
>JAEEUA010000130.1 GCA_016286775.1 Bacteroidales bacterium | reverse complement strand
AGGGACCATCCGTTTCTACGTTTCCCAGTCGGGAACCTTCGACGAAAACAACACGATGCTGAAGTTGGGACGTTTCGAACTGAGTCCATTCGTCCATTGGGAAGAGGGCGGTTTCTCGCAGACACTTCATCTTGAAACGGGAGAGATGACGCTCTCGCAGGGCGATGTCTCCGTGACCATCTGGTGCGATGTGTTCAAACCTGTAATCCATGTCAAAGTGGATACGAAACGGAAGACCCAGCCAATCCTGAGCTATCATAGCTGGCGCACCCTGGACCAACCGTTCACACAGGCCGAAGGTCAGCAATCCAGCTGGAAATGGCTGGCGCCCAAGCAGGCCGACCCGAATCGTTGTGTCACACGTCGTGACAGTATCCATCCTACCCCTTCTCAACTTATCTTCTTCCATCAGAACCAGGCCGAGACCGTTTTCGATTATACTGTCCACGACCAGCAGCTCGACGCCTGGAAAGACAACCTGTTCAACCCGCTCAAGGATCGTATCTTCGGTGGAGCGCTGTCGGGTGGCCGTTTTGTTGGCGACGACGAAGCCCAGGACGAATACGGCCGCACCTATCACCAATGGCTGTATGGTTCGGCAAACGGGACGGCCCGTCATCACCATTTCGTGATTACACTCTGCACACAGCAGTCGTCGCTCAACGAATGGAAGCAATCGATAGCCACGACACAAAAGGCTGTCAACCCATCAAAAGACCGAAAGGCAAGCCAAAACTGGTGGAAAGAATACATGAGCCGCTGTTACTTTGAAACAAACGATGACGATGACGAACTTGGCTCAGCCCTGTTCAACGTGACGCTTTTCCGCTACATGCTGGGCTGTAACTTCGGGGGCGAATACCCCACCAAGTTCAACGGAGGACTCTTCGCTTTCGACCCGCTCGAAGTGGATAGCGCCAGTATGGCAAGCTTCCAGGCAGGCAAGTTCCACCCCACGCCTGACTTCCGCAAATGGGGAGGTGGAACCTTCACGGCACAAAACCAACGCCTTGTCTATTGGGGGATGTTGAAGAGCGGCGACTATGATCTGCTTCAGACGCAGCTCGACTTCTACGCTAAGCTGCTGCACAATGCCGAAATCCGCACCCGCGCCTATTGGAATCACGAAGGAGCCTGTTTTACCGAACAGATTGAGAATTTCGGCCTGCCTAACACGGCCGAATATGGGCAAAAGCGTCCCGCAGGGTTCGACCCGGGCCTCGAATACAATGCCTGGCTCGAATACGAATGGGACACCGTCCTCGAGTTCTGCGAAATGGCACTGGAAGCATGGCGATATGATGTTTCTTTCCCGATAGAGAAATACCAACCCATGATCCTCTCCTGCCTCCGCTTTTTCGACGAGCACTATCAGCAGCTGGCACTCCAACGCGGCCGTCGCGGTCTTGATGCCAATGGGCACCTTATCCTCTACCCAGGTTCGGGCTGCGAGACCTACAAGATGACCTACAATTCCGCAAGTACGATTGCCGGACTCCAACGTGTCTCGCACGACTACGTCCGATATATGGAAGCGTCGGGCGACTCCGCCAACCTCGCCTACATCAAGTCTTTTGCCTCGCGCATCCCTCCCATCCCGACACGACTGCAACAAGGCAAGGAGTGCATCGCCCCAGCCATTGCCTACGAACGCATCAACAATGTCGAGACGCCGCAACTCTATCCCGTCTGGCCCTGGCGCATCTACAGACTGGAGAAAGATAAAGCAGGCAAATACGTTGCCAATGAACGAGCCTTGAATACCTACCAATGCGATTCCGTTGCCCTAGCCCATCGCTCGTCGAAAGGCTGGAAGCAGGACAACATCTGGGCAGCCTGTCTCGGACTCACCGAAGATGCCTATCGGCTCACCATGGAGAAACTCCAGGATGGCCCCTATCGCTTCCCCGCCTTCTGGGGTCCCGGCTTCGACTGGAGTCCCGACCACAACTGGGGCGGCTCGGCGCTGATCGGTCTCGAAGAAATGCTCCTGCAGGAAGACACCCAAACGGGCGAACCCATCCTCTTCCCAGCCTGGCCTAAGGAGAAACACATCCGCTTCAAGCTCCATCTCAGTGATGGCAGAATCATCGAAGCAGACTCAAACGATAAATAAATAAAGGTTGCATAAAAACAAAAAATCAAATCATTACACAATAATTATGAATAAGTTGAAACGATTCACAAGTGTGGAAGAACTCTACAATCGAAAAGGAGAACCAACAGGAGAAATCATCATTGATGAAGTCATCGATGCCATTCGCACGACGAAGACACACAAATCGGAAGACATTGCCCTACTGCTCGACGTCGATCAGCGAGCGCTGTGGTTTGCCGTACAGCTGCTGACGGGCATGAGGCTGAACGACATCGTCCTGCATTGGCGTGTATTGCAGGCGAAGGAGAAGTGGGATGAGAAGCTGGCCAAATACCAGGAGTACAAGGAATACGTCAAGACCCAAAAGAAGGAAGGTCCCCAAGGCTTTCAGCCTACCGACGAGTTCAAAAGGGCACAGGAGTATGAAATTAGCATCCAGAGCCACGAAGAAATAGCCAAACGCTATGGCTGGGATTCCTACAAAAGTCTGAAAAGGACAGCATCAAGATTCGGAATGAGCTTCAAAACCTTGCGTTATACCCCAAGAACGAAGAAATAGCGCGTCCAAGCTCATAGACCCGTAATTTTTCATTGAAATAGAGCATCTATGTTCATAGACGTACTATTTCATTTTGAAATGGAGCGTATATGTTCGTAGACGCACTATTTCATTTTGAAATGGAGCGTCTATGTTCGTAGACGTACTATTTCATTTTGAAATGGAACGTACATGTTCGTAGACGTACTATTTCATTTTGAAATGGAGCGTCTATGTTCGTAGATGTACTATTTCATTTTGAAATGGAGCGTCCATGTTCATAGACGTACTATTTCATTTTGAAATGGAGCGTCCATGTTCATAGACGTACTATTTCATTTTGAAATGGAGCGTCCATGTTCGTAGATGTACTATTTCATTTTGAAATGGAGCGTATATGTTCATAGACGTTCCATTTCGTTTTGAGATACCATTTCTTCTCTAAAAACGGGGCTTGCTCTTTAGGATGAGCGAATAAATTATCACATAAAAAAATGTAAAGCCTGGGAACATTATGAGCATATATCATTGTTCCCAGGCTTCTATTATTCAAAAGTTTATCGATATGATTGAATAAATGCTTAGATCATTCTATTCAAGGAATTATTCTTCAATCACCCAATTCTCCACGGTGCGCGTCTCGGCATTCATCTTCACGCCGACCTTCACCACACGACGGCCATCGGATTGATAAGGGATGGCATAGCCCTTTGAATCGATCTGTGCAAGCGCAGCATCAGCCGTGCTGTCCACTTTCAGCTCGAAGACGTAGATGGCATCGGGCATCCACACCACCATATCGACACGTCCTCCCGCACATTTCACTTGCGTGCGGGCATAGACGTTGAGCATCGAGAAAATCAGGTACATGGTATATTCGTAGAAACCTTCAGCGGTTGCAGCATCCTTCAACTTCTGCTTGAAGCCTTCGACATAAGGAACTCCTGCCAGATAAGCCTGCATCTCGCGCATAGCTTGTTCGATGTCGCCACGCTTCAGGGCAAGCCAGAATTTTGCTGCAAATCCTACCTGCACCTCGTAATCCTTCAGTCCCGAATAAATTGGCAGCAATCCACTGACATAGCCAATCCTTACCTCCTGATTGGGAATCGAAAGCGTATAGGTCTCGGTATCTCGGTCATAACCCTTGATGGTCAGATATCCGCTCTGGTAGAGCAAGGGCAGTGCATCCTGCATTGCTTCGGTAGGTTGATCGAAGCCTGACGCTGGAACCTCCAATCGCTCGAGCGACATAATGTCGGTGCGGTAGTGCTGCAACTGACGGATGAGGAACGTGGGTGTACCGCTTTCGAACCAATAGTTGGCAACATCTTGCTGATGAAATGCCTTCATCAGACTGAAGGGATTGTAGACTTCCTCTTTTATTTTTGTGAAACGATAGCCGTCGTACCTCAGCTTCAGCTTCTGGTGCATATCTTCCCAAGTCATTTCGTATGCTTCGGCCAGAACTCTGATGTCTTCCTTGAGCGTGGTGACCAATTCCTGCTCAGTGATTCCACAGATGGAGCCGAACTTCGGATCCATCGTTACGTTCATCAGATTGTTGATAGTGGAGAAGATGCTCAACTGCGAGAACTTGGTGATGCCCGTGATGAAGCAGAAACGAATCTTCGGCTCCAACATTTTCAGGCGCTGGTAGAACTCCTGCATCACCTCGCGCATCTCCTTCAGACGATTGCCTTCGTGAAGTACGTCGAGTAACGGCGCATCATATTCGTCGATAATAACCACCACCTGCAGGCCCTTCTGGGTGTAAGCTCGTTCAATGAGTCCAGAGAGCCGCATTCCGGGAGTTGTCTCCGCTTCGTCTCTGCCATAGACGGCTTCGTAGGGTTTGAGCAGTCGCCCAAGCTCATTTTGCACCTGTTCGGCAGGCATATGTTTGGCTCCGCTCAAGTCCAAGTGCAGCACGGGGTACTGTTTCCACTCCTGTTCCAGCCCTATGATTTTCAGACCCTCGAACAACTCTCGATCTCCACTGAAATACGAATTAAGTGTAGAGGTCAACAGCGACTTGCCAAAACGACGGGGACGGCTCAGAAATACAAACGTAGCATAATGAGCCAATTCCCAAACCAAGTCAGTTTTATCAACATAAATATATCCCTCGCGAATGATTCGTGAGAACGTCTGAATGCCGACAGGGTATTTTCGTCTGATTTCCATAGAACCTTCCATAATAATGATTTGGATGAAATCCTTTATGTATATCTTTGGGTGCAAAGATAAGAGAATTTTCTATTTTTTCCAAATATTTTTAGCCCAATCTACAATTTTGCTAAAAAAGTAGAGGAAAAATTTGGAAATATGAAATAATGTTGTTATCTTTGCAGCAAGGAAACCGGATATGTAGAGCGGGAAACTCATCGATTTTTACAAGAACCGGGTAAAGCGTATGCTGAAGGCGCGCTATCGAACTTGACGACGCCACGAACACTGGTACCACCGGCTTGACCTCGAAAGATTACGGAGGCGGACCGCAGCCCAAAACCTATATACTGGAGTTTCATCACGTCCAGAGTGCCGGTTTCCTTTTTTTATTTTTCCCTATCATGACATCCTATCAACTCGGACAAGCTGGCGAAGAACTTGCCATCGAACGATTGTGCCAAGATGGCATGCAGATACTCGAGACAAGGTGGAAAGACCATGCCTACGAGATTGATATTGTCGCCTTCGATCCTGTGAGCAATGAGATGGTTTTCGTGGAAGTCAAGACACGTTCTTCAGGTTCATGGGGAAGGCCGGAAGATGCAATCGACCGGCGCAAGATCATGCGATGTGTACGGGCGGCAGACTATTATATGCGTTCGCGCAACATCAACTATCCCGTTCGTTTCGATGTCTTTGCCATTGTTATTCCAAATTCCGGCAAAGCAAAGATAGAATACTACAAGGATGCGTTTTATGCCCCGTTGGGGTAAAAGGATATGGCACAAAAGGAACAACTTGAGACGATGAGCTTCGGAAGTCATCTGGAGGTACTGCGGCAGATGCTGATACGTATTGTATTGGTTGTCGCAGTTCTTGCTGTTGTCGTATTCTGCCTGAAGGAGGAGACCTTCCGTCTGCTTCTTGCTCCGAAGGAGAGCGACTTCATCACGTTCCGCGCCATCGAACGACTCAGCGACTGGATTGCCTCCTTGACGGGCAGTGGCGAGGGATTCCGCTTCACGCCCTATTCCATCGAACTTATCAGCACCCAACTTTCGGCCCAGTTCATGATGCACCTCACCGCATCGTTCAGCATTGGAGCATTGCTTGCTTCTCCCTATATCATCTTCGAGCTGTTCCGCTTCATCACTCCCGCCCTCTATTCCAACGAACGCAAATACTCTTTCGCTCTCGGCGTGTGCTGCTATGTGCAGTTCATTGTCGGAGTATTACTGACCTACTTCATCCTCGCTCCTATCTCATTTCGTTTCTTAGGCACCTATCAGGTCGATGAAACGGTCCACAACTACATTTCTCTCGACAGCTACATCTCCACCTTCACAAGCCTGACGTTTACCATGGGACTCGTGGCGCAGCTGCCCGTCGTTTGCTGGCTGTTGGCGAAGATGGGGCTCCTGAAGGCAGCTTTTATGCGGAAATATCGTCGTCATGCCCTGGTGCTCATCATGATAGCAGCGGCAATCATCACACCGCCCGATGTGTTCACGCTCGTGCTGGTGACGTTGCCGCTGTATCTGCTCTATGAGCTCTGTATCTTTATTGTAAAGAGATACTAAGGGATTTTAAGGGATTCTAAGGGATTTTAAGGGACAAATGTTTCTTGGGTCATTTCAGACATGTGTGGTATTGTCCCTAAATATCCCTTCATATCCCTAATATCCCTAAATATCTTTTATAAACTATTGATATACCATTCGATTACCATATATCCATCCTCCCGAATCTGAAGTGCGTCGGTGGCATCATTCGGGTTGAGACCATTTGCTGTTTCCCATTCATCCGGGATACCGTCGCCATCAGTGTCCAGGCGAGGTTCGCCAACGTAGGTCGGAAGTCCTCCCACCTGCTGCGGATTGGTGATGATACCCAACTTATAACTATCGGCAGGCAGACGTCGGCGGCTGTAGGGCGAAGTGTATTCCTCGGCTTCTGGCACAAAGGTCGCCTCTCCTGTACGTACGCTGCGAATGATACGCTCATCGACCGCATCACGACAGGGCTTGGTGGCTCCCACATTATTTAATACATATTCGTAGGCCTCCTCCGCGTTCATGATGTTCTGTGGAGCATGATATTCAAAGGGAGCATCGGCTTTCAGCACCTCACGTATCTTCTGCTCATCGCCGAGGCCGGCAGGTTGCACGCCTCCCGCCCAGTTGTCGGCTGTCACGGTCGGGAAACCTTCCACGATATTTCCAGCAACATAAGCCTTGCCCCAGTCGTTTCCATTCTCCTCGCTCCTACCATGTTCCGGCTTCAGGATGCGGTAGCAGATTTCAGGGGCTTTCTCAGCAACTTTATCGGACTTCTTCTTGCCAGACCTATTTGCCGCAGCCTGTTCCGAGTTGCCGAAACCGAACTTCTTGACGTTCTTCCGATAATTTCTCAGATAATTGTCCACCAGTTGGTTGGCATCGAAACCTGTAATCAGTCCCGGCTTGAAGTAGTTGTTGATGATGTTGTAGAGCGAAGTGTGGTCGCCACCGTCAATCGAACGGTTCCACCAGTTGTAGATCACGTTGTTGACAAAGTTGAAGTCGCCATTCATGGCAATGGACGGATTGCGCGAGATGTTGTTGGCAAAGAGGTTGCGTGCGAAGAGCGAATTATAACCACCTATCGATGCGCCGAAACCATGGTTGTAGAGGTCGAGACCTTCGCCGAACATGCAGTCCTGGATGGTGATGTTGCAGCAAGCCAGCTTCTCGCCATAGCCATTGGCCTTGCGGGCATAGACATGACGATACATTGACATCACTTCGTCCAGTCCCCACGAAGCCGAGCAATGGTCGTAGATGATGTTGCCGATGCCGTTGCCGCCGCAAGCATCATCTCGATGCGCCACATCCATCGCCCCACGGCGGAATCGCATATAGCGGATGATGACATCGTGCGTATCGACTTCGAGCGTCTCGCCCGTCACGACAACGCCCTGGCCAGGAGCCGTTTGTCCGGCGATGGTGACATAAGGTGCACGGAGGTGTATCGGGCGCTTCAGATGTATCTCGCCTGCCACATTGAACACGATGATGCGGGCACCACCTGCCTCGCAGGCTTCGCGCAAGGTGCCAGGGCCTTCGTCTTCGAGGCTTGTCACTACCAGGATCTTTCCCCCACGGCCACCAAAGCTAAACATGCCGCCGCCTTCGGCTCCTGGGAATGCAGGAATCGTGGCTTGTCGCAAATCAGAAGGTCGGTTGGCCCAAGGCACAAAGGGCTTGCCGTCGAGCATCTGCTCCATTACGACGGGAACAGCCTTCTGCCAAGCCGCTTGATCGAGCTGATTCCACACCGCCTCTTCGGCAGCACCACGTGCCTTGACGCTATCGGGAATAGTGGGATACTGCGCAAAAAGTGTAGTGGCACCCAGTGCCAGACCTAAGGTTAATGTAAGAATTCGCGTATTCATAAACTTACAATACTATGTGTGTTAAACTTGCTGCAAATATAACAATTCCCGATGATTTGTCCAAATTTTCAGCGGATAATTCTTAAAAATCAAGAGTTTTTGTTCGCTGAATCCTGAAAAACGTTATCTTTGCAGATAGAAAACCACATTTTTTATATTATATGAAGAAGGCCTTACTACTTTTATTCGCCCTTGGTTCGCTGACACACATGATTGCCAGGGCCGAAACCTCCGAGCACTTTGTGGGTGGCGACATCTCTCTGCTGCCCAGCTACGAGCAGTATAATACTCCCTACTACGATCGGGATGGCAAGACCATCAGCGATGTCATTACCTATGTCAAGGAAACGTGCGGATGGAATGCTATCCGCGTGCGCCTCTTTGTCGATCCCAAGGAGCGCGGCAACGGCAAGTCGGGTGTCGTGCAGGACCTCGCCTATGTGAAGAAACTGGGCAAGCGCGTCAAGGATGCCGGCATGAAGCTGATGGTCGATTTCCATTACTCCGACTGCTGGGCCGACCCCTCCTACCAGGATATTCCATCGCGCTGGAAAGGCAATACGAGCAACGACGTGCTTGCCGATTCGGTCTATGCGTTCACAAAGAACTGTCTCACCGAACTCAAGGCCAATGGTGCCGAACCCGACTTCGTGCAAGTGGGCAACGAAATCAGCTACGGCATGCTGTGGCGCAACAACAACGACAAGGTCTATCCTTCGCAGAGCAAGAGCAACAACAGCGCAGGTTGGACACGCCTCAGCCAGTTGCTGAACAGCGGCTCGAAAGCCGTGCGCGAAGTGTGCCCCGACTGCAAGGTCGTCATCCACACCGAACGCACCGAGAACAGCAGCCAGACAGCCAACTACTACAATTACATCAGCGACGTCGATTACGACATCATCGGTCTCAGCTACTATCCCTTCTGGCACAACAGCCTCGCCAAGCTCGGGTCCACACTCACCACGCTTCAAAATCAGTTCCCCTCGAAGCCCGTGCAGATTGTCGAAACGGCCTATTTCTACGAATACTATCCCAGCGACGCGAAATATGACTTCCAATCCACCTGGCCTGCCACCGAAGCCGGACAACTTGCATTTACCAAGGATCTCGTTGCTGAACTTCTCAAGCACGACAATGCAAACGGACTCTATTGGTGGTTCCCCGAGGAAAACGGCAACGGCGGACCTTCGTGGAACGCTAGCACCATCGTCATCGAGTCGTGGCTCAATCGAGGGTTATGGAACGACAACAACCACAAGGCGCTCAGCGCTCTCTACGAACTGCAGGAACTACGCAGCAACGATGCAGCCATCCATGAGATTACATCCGAGGCAGCAGAACCCACCATCTACAACCTACTGGGCAGGCCGATGGACAAGAATCGCAGGGATCTGCCCCCTGGCATCTATATCATCAATGGCCGAAAGGTACTGCTGAGACAATAACATACAAGCCATCCACATTCCGAATATTATCGCGGGACAATTTGTCAGATTGTCCCGCTTTTTTATTTTGGCACGAAGTTTGCAAACGGCATAATGTTGCAATAATTTTGCAAGCATTAGTGGAAATCTTTCTAAAAAATTACAAACATATAAAAACATCAACATTATGAAGATTC
>JAEEUA010000129.1 GCA_016286775.1 Bacteroidales bacterium | reverse complement strand
ACTGGCAAGGAGCAGCACATCACCATCACCGCTTCTTCCGGTCTTTCGAAGGAAGAGATCGAGCGCATGAAGGCCGAAGCTGCTGCCAACGAGGCAGCCGACAAGGCTGAGCGTGAGAAGGTCGATAAGATCAACCAGGCCGACTCGATGATCTTCCAGGTTGAGAAGCAGCTCAAGGAGAGCGGCGACAAGATCCCTGCCGACATGAAGCAGCGCATCGAAGACATCCTCGGCCGCCTCAAGACTGCCAAGGACGCCAAGGACATCGCAGGCATCGACGCAGCCACCAACGAACTTCAGCAGATGATGGGCCAGGCCGCCCAGAACATGTACGGCCAGCAGGGTCCTAACCCCGGTCAGCAGGGCGGCTACAACGGCGGCCAACAGAACAACGGCGGTGCTGAAGACGTTGATTTCGAGGAGGTCAAGTAAGCCCGACGACGAAACAAACTCATTAAGAACGAATCCGTGCAGCTCAACCAGCTGCGCGGATTTTTTTTCATGTCATGATGTAACAACTCTTTTTCCCCCGTATTTTTGACCTTGTGCAATCGGTTGAATTGCAGGAAATGGTTATTTTTAACTATTTTTTCTGATCAAAATCATTGTATTTCAAATAAAATGCGTAACTTGCACCCCGAATCATGCAAAAACATCATTTAATGATGTCCACATCCAAATACACCAAAGTCATGACCCGTTTTCTACTTCTCATCAGCTGCCTTTTCTATGGCATTCAGGCATTTAGCCAGTCCTATCCCTTCCAGCAGCAGCGCCTGTCCGATGACAAGCGCATCGATCTCCTGCTCGATATGCTCACAATCGATGAGAAGATCAGTCTGTTGACGACCAATCTGGGCGTACCGCGGCTCGGCATACCCTCATTGGCCACCTACGAAGGCTTGCATGGCCTTGCCCTGGGCGGTCCGGCAATGAATAACGGACGAAAGACCATCGACGGGAAAGAGGTTCCCAACGACCTTCCTACCACCATGTTCCCACAGTCCTACGGATTGGGGTGCACATGGAATCCGGAGGCCCTACGCCGTATGGGTGACATCGAGGCCGAAGAAGCACGCTACTACAGCCGGCACCCGCGTGCCAGACGCAAGGGGTTGGTCGTTTATGCGCCCAATGCAGACCTGGCCCGCGATCCAAGATGGGGGCGCACCGAAGAGAGTTTCGGCGAGGACCCCATGCTCACTGCCGCACTCTCCGTGGCCTTGATTCGCGGATTGCAGGGCGATGATCCCCGCTATTGGAAGACCGCTGCCCTGATGAAGCATTTCCTCGCCAACAGCAACGAGGACGGACGCGACTCCACATCGAGCAACTTCAGCGAACGCCTGTTCCGAGAGTATTATTCCTATCCCTTCTACAAGGGATTCACCCAGGGAGGCAGCCGTGCCGTAATGGCATCGTACAATGCATGGAACGGCACGCCCATGTGCATAAATCCTTGCCTGGACGAAATCGTGCGCAAGGAATGGGGCAATAATGGAATCATCTGCACCGACGGATATGCACTCACCCTCCTGATCGATGCCCACAAGGCCTTTCCAACCAGGGCAGAGGGTGCAGCCGCAATCGTCAAGGCATCCGTTGGACAAATCCTCGACCGCAGCAGGGATGAGATTCGCGAAGCCCTCCAGCGGCAATTGCTGACCGAAGAAGACATCGATCGGGCGATTCGAGGCAATCTGTTTGTCGCTCTGAAACTGGGCATGCTCGACGGCAGCGACACCCGTAATCCATACGCCTCCATCGGCAACGATACCCTCCATGCGCCCTGTGACAGGGAAGAGGTCAAGGCCTTCGTGCGCGATGTCACGGCACAGTCCATCGTGCTGCTCAAGAACGACCGCCAGCTGCTCCCCATCCGTCCGTCGCATATCAAGACCATTGCTGTGACTGGCCCCTATGCCGACAAGATCGTTCAAGACTGGTACAGTGGAACCCCTCCCTATAGCGTCACCATCCTACAAGGCATCCGTGAAGCCGCCAAGCCCTTGGGCATTGAGGTAATCTATGCTCCCGACAATCGGATGGGAAGGGCAGTCGAAGCAGCCCATAAGGCCGACCTCGTCATTGCATGCGTAGGCAATCATCCCTACGGAACCCGGACCGACTGGAAGTTCTGTCCAGTGACCAGTGACGGTCGTGAGGCGGTGGATCGTCTCTCCCTCAACCTGCCCGACGAGGAGTTCCTGCAGCTGCTCTATCAAGCCAATCCAAACACCGTGTTAGCCCTCGTGAGCAGCTTTCCCTACAGCATCAACTGGAGCAACGAGCATCTGCCCGCCATCCTGCACCTCACACACTGCAGTCAGGAACAGGGGCATGCCTTGGCCGACATTCTGTTCGGCAAGACCAGCCCCGCAGGAAGGACCACACAGACCTGGGTGACCGACCAGCGGCATCTGCCACCCATCATGGACTATGACATCACCCACGGACGCACCTACATGTATTCGCCGCACAAGCCGCTCTATCCCTTCGGTTATGGACTCAGCTATACCCAATTCAGTTATGGGGAACCTCAAATCAGCCCACGTGTCAAAGGAACCTACACCCTCACCATCCCAGTCACTAACAGCGGAGACATCGATTCCGATGAAGTCGTCCAAGTGTATCTGCAAGCCAACACCACCGATCCGCAGATGCCTCGAAAGGCCCTAAAGGCATTCCAGCGAGTACCCATCCCCGCCGGAACCACCGTCAATGTGTCATTGAAAATAGACGACCAGGACCTATCCTTCTGGGATGAGACTCGTCATCAATTCGTTCCCATCCAACGTCCCTTCACCCTCCTCATCGGTGCCTCCTCCGAAGATATCCGCAAGGAGATAGTCGTTGAGAAATAAGTGCACCAACAAAAGAAAGAAACCGTGCAGCCCATCGGGTTGCACGGTTTTTTGTTTTGGTAGGCCTGTCGCTTGACGACAGAACGATGTCCAGTCGGTCGCCCTTACTGCGCCATGACCTTCTGGCCGCCTTTGATGACAACGCCACGGGAGGTGTCCGATGCAGGAGTGCCGTCCAGGCGATAGGCGCGGGTGGCAGGGTGCTCGATGATGGGAGCCTGGTGCACACCGACAGTCTGGCCCGTCTTGGCCTTGAACTCGGCACGTGCCCGCTCCAGCTGTTCAACGAATCGCGAATCTACACTCGGCCCATTGGTCGCTACGCTCAAAATCTTTCAAAAATCTTATATAAAATCGAGCAATCCTCACTTGAAAGATTTTTAAATTGTATTTTGTGAGATTTTGAGCAAAGCGACAACATTGACAGCAGTTTGTTAGAACACGAATCACACAAATCTACACTCTGCCCATTGGTCGCTACGCTCAAAATCTTTCAAAAATCTGATATAAAATCGAGCAATCCTCACTTGAAAAATTTTAATTTATTTTGTGAGATTTTGAGCAAAGCGACAACATTGAAAGTAGAGTGAAAATGTATTGTATTTATTTTAGGTGAAAATGCCCTCGTCTCTCGCTTCAATAGCGGAGACTTGGCCGGAAAATTGAAACCTCCAATAGGTTTCAGAAAATATGCACTTCGTGCAGAAAATAAATGCTCGTCCAAGCCTAAGCCTGAAAGGCTGATCAGACCACAGGCGGGGGTGTTTAACCCCCGTTATACCAGGCCCCACAAACCGAGTGCTGAAGGCACGAAAGACCATCTTGTCGCCCTTCCAGGGCTTCCCTGTATGTGGGTTCCAATCACCGGGGGCTAACACCCCCGTCTGTAATCTTCTCGCCCCTTCGGGGCTATACAGAAATCTGTGAAATCCGTGAAATCTGTGTGCCCTAATCCGGACCAGCATCCGTGTTATCCGCGCTGAGTGCGGCGAAGAAACGCACTCAGCCTCCCCTTCGACCCACCAATCTCCGTTAAATCTTAGTTATCCGTGATCTATTAATCAGGACAAGCAGAATTTTATCCCAACAGTTTGGACAAGGCGAATTTTTTAGAATTTTTCTGCCGAAAGGCCATTTTCGATTCATGAAGATGTAGCCCCTTTAGGGGTGATGATTCGATTGAGAGCGGCAGATGAAAGCTCGCTTTCAGATGATGCTGTCAAGCTAATCATCAAGACTGCCATCAGGCAGGCTCATCTTCATGAATCCATTTTTCGCCTTCTTTTTGAAAATTCTCTAATTCGCGAATTCGTGATAGAAAGAGAATATAAGAAATTCTCAAATTCGCCAATTCGTGACAGAAAAAGACCGTTACTTGATCAGGACCTTGCGCCCTTCAAAGATATAGATGCCAGAACTCGATGGCTTGGAGCCGAGACGACGGCCGTCCAGCGTGCACCAACCAGCTCCATAACCATTAACCCCTAACCCATAACCATTAACCTCTTCGATGCCCGTCTCCTCACCGAAGTTCAGCACAAAGCTCTTGATGTTCTGGCCCTCCGTAGAAACAGGCTCGCCCGCTGTGAGGTCGCCCTTCAGCTCGAAGTAGGCGCGGCAGGAGCCGATGGTCACCGCAGAGCTGGGATAGTAGAGCTTGTTGTCGGCACCGAGGTAGAGCACCGTGCCGTCGCCGGCAGCGAGGCCGACGGGGCTGTAGGAGCCCACAAAGTCGACGTACTGCGTCTTGATGCTGGCGGTGGCTTGCGATATGGGGACGCAGGGGAATGTCGGAGCGTAGAGGTTGTGAGCGTTATCGTCGGTGTAGTCGTTGGCACGTGACCACTTCACGATGTACGGCTTGCCGGCTTCGATGGCGGTGGCGGCCTCGAAGGTCAGCGTCAGGGTGCCTCCCTCGAACGAGGTGCTCTTGAGCGTCATCAGCGCTTCGGGGTTTTCGAGCATCTCGGCTGTCTGTGTGGCATTGAGGGCAAAGGGCAGGCAGAGCGTGTTCCAGGAGCCGTCCTTGTAGAGCGTGCGCCCCTGCAGGGTGACGTTGGCCAGCCTGCCGTCGCTGCCTGCGATCATCGTGGCGTTGTCGGCATTGTCGGCCAGGGGTAGCGCAGATATCGTAGCTCCGGCGATAGCCACGATATCGCCTTCGTAATCTGGCCATCCCGCTTGATAGTCGTCCACGAAGTCGCTATAGACATAGATCTTGCGACCGCTGGCATTATGCCAAAAAGCATCCTTGCCATAGGTCGCCAACGGAGGAGCGTAGATGGTGACCGAGGTCAGCCCGGTGCAGGCACTGAAGGCATCTTGACCGATGGTGGTCACGCTGGAAGGGATGGTGATCGAGGCCAGTCTCCAGCAGCCGGCAAAAGCATCTTGTCCGATGGTAGTCACACCGGAAGGGATGGTGACCGATGATAGCCCGGTGCAGCCATAGAAGGCACCTTTTTCGATGGTAGTCACGCTGGAGGGGATGGTGACCGAGGTCAGCCCAGAGCAGTACAAAAAGGCATCTTGCCCAATGGTGGTCACCCCCTCATTGATGATAACGGTATTTAGTTTCCACATTCTGAAAGCATCGTCCGCCATCTCGCCATTGCCGCTGATGGTAAGATCATCGATTACATTATCGGGTAAGCATTTGTAACCGCTCCATGTCAACTGCTTGCCGTCGTGAGTATCATCCTTCTTGCCGCAATATCCTTCGACATACGTTCCCCATTTCGCATAGAGCACCAGGTTGAAGTGAGGGGATGCCGAGGCATTGGAGTTGGTGTAGCTGGCATAAGGCGTTGTGTAGCTAAGTGCGACATCGAAGTCGAAGGGTGTCGTGCAGGCTGCGTCACAAGACCAACCGAGAAATTCGTAATTCTCATCTGTCGGATCAGTCGGCCTGGTCACCTTTTGGCCTATGGTCAGATTCTGGGTAGCGGGAGCCTCCCCTCCGTAGCCACTCATTTCGAAGGTCACCTGCACGTTTTCGGTTTCGGTCCGGAATGTAACGGTCACGGTTCCATAAGCACCTCCGGCAATGTAGTCACCCGATTCGGGGTCTTCGGTCAAAGGCCTGCCCTCTACTGTTTCATCATAGCGAGTAAATTCCCAATACACGCTTTTGATACTGAAGGCCACACTTGGGGTGACGGTCACATGCGTCCCGTTCGAGCTGACAGAACCACCCACGCACGAAGCGGAGTTTGTGCCCGACGAGAGGGTAACGGAGCAGGGAATGTAACTGGCACTTCTTGCCGAAAGGGTGCAAACGAAGAAGAGCAGCAGGGTCAGCGCTGCCCTGGTCAGGAATGATGTTGGTCGGATGTTGGTGTTCATATCGATGTGGTTTTGGATTCAACGATTTGTCAAAGGGGTGTTTGCATGGCGCAAAGATAAGGAAAAAAAGTATTCCATACAAATTATTTGACGAAAAACCGCCTCATACTTTTCTCTCTCTACAGATTCAGCAGATTTATCGGATTATTTTGACTGGTCAAGCAGATATCGAGTGATTCGTGGTCATAAATAAATAATTCATGAAAAATTCGTGGTCAATTCATGGTAATTCGTGTTAAAGAAAATCTATTCGTGTAGATTGAGAGATTCGTGGTTTGTCACCCCAACATATTAATGGTCATTAACGGCTAATTAATGGGCATTAACATACCCACTTATTTCGCAAAAACTATAAAAGAAAGAATAAAAAAAAGAAAAAAAAGAAATTTTAGAAAAAACAGAGCGGCAGCCTATGGGGGTTGCCGCTCGTTTTCTATAGATTGGTGGAACGTGTTCCACGCCTTGTCGAACCAATAGAGGTCGATGTAGGAGCTGGTGATGGCCTTCGAAGCCTTGCGCAGGAAGTCGGACAGCCTGTCGCGTGTCTGCACGGGATAGGTCCAATGTACCTTGAAGCAGCAATTCTCCGAATCCGCCCAACTGCATTCAATCCTCTTGCAACACTCGTTGAGGGCGTCACCCCTCAACGGAGTGTGCTCGTAGAGGAACAACTTGTAGTCGATGTACCCTCTGGGGTAGTCCTCATGCAGCATCTGAAACAACTTCAGATAGAAGTCCTCCAGGCTGTCGAACTCCATCAGTTTGCCATCGGCTACAAGTTTGATGGGATTGTTGGTCAACATAGGATTTTCTTTGGGTTAAGAGGGGTTAAGAGGTGGTTAAGAGGGGTTAAGAGAGGTTAAGAGAGGTTAAGAGGGGTTAAGAGGGGTTATGGGCAAGCAACCCTTCAAACCTTTCTTAACCATTCAAACCTCTCTTAACCTTTCATAACCTCTTATATGACACTCTGGCTTGCCTTGCTGAGGAAGATGTCCTGGAAGTACACATCCTCACCATTCCTGCCGACAACCTTGCGCACCTTGAAGTGGAACTGCATGTCGTACTCGTTGGGATCATCGACGGGACCAATCTGCACGTTGGGCTGCTCGGTGTAGTGCACCTCGGCAACCACCTGCTGCTTGCCCATGGTGCCATCCTTGCGCGGATACTCAAATTCTATGAGATACTTCACGGCCCACTTGGTGACCTTCTGGCCGTTATCCAACGTCTCGTAGCTGCGGATGCTGACCACAGCAATGAATTTACCTTTCTTGTTCATTTTTTTGTTTAGATTTTGGGAGTTATTGGGAGTTATCGGGAGTTAACGGGAGTTAACGGACGATACATTAGCCTTGTTGAGAATGGGACCAAAAGAACATACGTCCGTTAACTCCCGCGCGTTAGCGCTAACTCCCGCTAACTCCTGTTAACTCCAATTATTAATTATTAATTGTTAATTGAACCTCACCTCTTCTTGATCTTCCGATAGTGGTTTCTGCTGAGTTTCTCGATGAGTCCATCCTTCTTCCACAGATGGATAGCCATGGAGGGTTGCGTAACGCCACCATATTTTTGGATAATCTTCACGAGGTCCAGCGTCGTGAATTCTTCGGGCAGCTCCACAAAGTAGTTGTTGTGGCGAGTGGTCGCCTTCGGCTTATCCGACTCGTTCATCATCTGGTTGTACTGTTCGCCCCACAGCTTCAGCATGTTGTAGAGGTCGCAGTCCATGAACCAGAGCACGAAGTCGCGAATCACCTCCTTTTCGCGTTCACCTACCTTCGGGTAAAGGGCGTAGCAGAGCAGGGCCAGTCGGAAGCCGCGCACGGCACAACGCCTGCGGAACACGTCGCACGCATCGTTCACGCCCGACTTGGCATCCTTGTTCTGCGCCTTCAGCCACCTGTTCAGGTCGGGGTAGATCCAACTGAGGTCGAAGATTTGGCGGGGCTTGTACTCGTACTTCCAGGGCACCTCCTGGTCGAAGTCCGCATCCTTGATGTCGTAGAGGCGGTTCGTGTCGAAGTCGAGGGGAGCCACATAGGTGTTCTCGTCGCAGCGCTTCATGAAGCGGTCGATGACCTGCAGGTCGCGCTCCGAAAGGCGCTTGAAGATGGGCATGTCCGCGAAACGCTGGTCGCCGAGGTCGGTGAACGAGCAGCGGGTAATCAGACCGTTCTCGATGTCCTTGAAGTAGCGATGCACCTGATTGATGGTGCCCGTGATGAGCACATTCCAGTAGAGGTTCACTTCGCCCTTGAACGTCCCCGTCGATTTGTAGGCCTGTCCGTAGGTGCCGTTGTCCCAGGCGATTCGGAACATGTCGTTCTTGTCGCCACCCTGTGCCTTCGAGCCCTTTGTCCACGTGTCCATTTCCTCGCAGTAGGTGAACATGTGATAGTTCTGATTGTTGCGCATCTTGATGAGCAGCTCGGGCAGGGAGTTGATGGGCGGCATAATGCGCATCGTCACCTTTGGGTCCTCGGGCGATTTCTCGTTCGAGCCCTTGCGGTTCACGGTATTCATATAGATCATCTCGCGTGCGGCGCTCACCATGTCGCGAGCCTTGATGTCGGCCAGAAGCTTATCGACGATGCGCTTCACGAACGACTTGCCGCTCGAAGGAGGCGCGTAGATAATCGAGATGAACGACGTGGTATGCAGTTCGCCATCCGAATAGTAGGCGCTGAGGTAGCTGGTCAGCGTGCCCATGACGGGCAGCAGGGCGAACACCGTCGGAATCTTGAAGTCCTCAGGAGCAGCGTTTACATATTCGCGGAAGACGGGCGGCAGCTTCGGCATCCTCCTGATGAGTTCCTTTACCTCGGCATAGGGATCTTCCTCTTCTTCTTCGGCTTCCTCTTCCTCTGCTTTCTGCAATTCGTAGTAGCCGTTGTCCTTCAGGAAGAAGTAGAAATCCTTCGAATGGCGCGTCTTGGTATTGCGGCTGCAGATCGACTTGCATTGTCCCCACGTCTCCTCGGCGCTATTGCCGAAGCGGGGCAAAAGTGCATGGAGTATCTTCGGGTCGTTATCGACGAGGTTGCGGAAGTCCACCACCATCTGATTGTAGAACATGTGGCGCTTTCCCACCTCGGGTTGTCCCGTCCTGGGCCAGTACTTCTGGCAGTACTTATCGATGATGTCCTTCACGAGATGCCCGTTGTAGAGATACCCGTCATAATCGTGGGTGTCCTCAATGGGCATGGGTTCGTTGTCCTGCACGCCGCTCTGTTCTTCCTTGGCGATGGATTCGCCTGCCTCCTTCACGAAGATGTCGGCATCAGCGAACAATTCCTCGCTCAGCAGCAGCCATTCGTCCTTCGGCACAAGGAACGAGATGCGGCTCAGGTCCTTGCAGCAGGTATCCACCTCTCCGAAGTCGCCCACCTCGATCTGCTTGGCCATTGCCTCGATGTTCTCGGTGATGGTCTCGTAGTCCGAAAGGTTACGCAGCACGAGGCGCAGCCCCTTGCCGCTCGGGGTAATGTGGGCTGCCAGCAGCTGCAGGTCGCCCAAGTGTCCGCGGACGTGCTCGAAGCACGCCCGGGGATTCTCGCAGTGGTCGATGTCGAGCATCACGAGTCCCGTAGGCTCCATCAGCTCGGCCTTGCGCTGTCCGGTCTTCGACCTGCCCATGTAGGCGATACAGGGCAGGTTCTTCTTGGCTTCGGCATCGCCT
>JAEEUA010000128.1 GCA_016286775.1 Bacteroidales bacterium | reverse complement strand
GTCGCTGATGATGGGGATGAGCTGCGCGTTGGGGTCGGAGGGATTGCCTGTGTAGATGCCGTCGATGTTGCTGAGCAGGATGAGCAGGTCGGCCGACATCATGGTGGCGATGAGGCCTGAGAGTTCGTCGTTGTCGGTGAACATCAGTTCGGTGACCGAGATGGTGTCGTTCTCGTTGACGATGGGCACGACGCCCTCCTGCAGCATCACCTCCATACAGTTCTTCTGATTGAGGTAATGCCCGCGCGAGCCGAACGACTCCTTGGTGGTGAGCACCTGCCCGCAGGCGATGCCATGGTCGCGGAAGAGTTCGTAGTATTTGTTGATGAGTTTGGCCTGACCGACAGCGGAGTAAAGCTGGCGCTGATCGACGGTGTCGAGCCGGTCGGTGGAGAGTCGGCCCTTGAGTTCGCTGCGTCCGCTGGCTACGGCTCCCGACGAGACGAGGATAATCTGTATGCCTTGGCGATGAAGTGCTGCCACCTGATCGACGATGGCCGACATGCGTGTGACGTCGAGCGTGCCATCGGGACGGGTGAGGACGTTGGAGCCTACTTTGACGGTGATTCTATAGAATGACATAAAGCTTGCAGTCTTCTGTTTTTTTCAGAATACTCCGAATATTCCGAATATTCTGATTACTCTGATTATTATTTCAAAAAGGCGAAAAACACGGCGAGGACGATGCAGGCGAAGGCTGCGATGTGATTCCAGTGGATGGGCTCGCCCTTGAAGACGAGGGCCACGATGAGTGTGAAGACAATGAGGGAGATGCCTTCCTGGATGACCTTGAGCTGCATCAGCGAGAAGGGGCCTCCATTGATCTGCGAACCGATACGGTTGGCGGGAACCATGAAGGAATATTCGAAGAAGGCGATGCCCCACGACATGAGGATGATCAGGATGAGGGGCCAGTCCTTGATCTGCGGATGAACTTGCTGCAGCTTCAGATTGCCGTACCAGGCAAACGTCATGAACGTATTGCTGACAGTAAGCAGCATGATGGTACCAATTGCGCGGGATAACATTATGGGAGGGGTTAGGTTTTGTTTTTGTTTTGGGGGCGGGATTTTGAATATCGGAATTTCGGGATATCGGAATACCGGAATACCGAAAAACCGGAAAAACAGAAAAATTTTTATCCTTTATTTCGTTTGAGTTTCAATGCTTGACGGCGGCGATGCTTTCGCCACTGACGGGTCTTTTTGTCGATGAAGTAGAAGAGGATGAGGGCGGTGACGACGAGGATGAAAGTGAGCATCTTCCAGTTGAGGTTGTTGCCCTTCACGTGGCTCCACATCTCGAGCATGGCCTCGTTGCGGTCGGCAGTGTCGTGCATCAGGATGGAGCGCTCGATGACGTCGATATTGGGATAGAGCACGTGGTTGAGGTGTGCGGCCTTCGAGTCGATCCAGGTGGTGTCGCCCGTCTCTTCATCGACGGAAGGGATGACGATGTCGCCGAAGTAATAACTGGCATCGACGGTTTCTGGGTAGTCTTCCTCGCTGGCCATTCCTTCGAGCACTTCGGGCGTGCCGATGACCGACACATAGCCCGTCTCGTCCATGTTGCGGATGGCGACTTCTGACTGGCAGAGGAAGTTGATCCAGTAGGACGCGGCGCGTACATTTCGGGCATAAATGGGGATTACCCAGCCATCGAACCAGCAGTTGGTGCCTTCCCGAGGCACCACATATTCGAGGTTACAGCCCACTTCGGCAGCCTCGTCGATGGCCCAGGCAGCATCGCCGCTCCAGGTGAGGTTGACCCAAGCCTTGCCTTGCGTCATGCGTTCCTTACCGAAGTCGGCCTCCCAGCCTGCAATCTGCGGACGTGCCTGGATGAGGATGTCCTCCACGGCCTTGATATTTGCATCGCTGAGGTTCGAAGCTTCGACGTCTCGTGACGTTCGTCCGTTCTGAATGTCATCGTGCTTGGCGAATTGAATCAAAACGGAATAGACATCGCGGAAGGCGTCCTTCACATAGATCTTCTGCTGGAACTTCTCGTTCAGAAGGGCAGCCCACGTCTCCACCTCTTCGGGTTCGACGAAATCGGTGTTGTAGAGGAAGCCTGTCGTACCGCCCATGTAGCCGGCGGAATAGTCGCTGACACGGAGCGAGGGATTGGCGAGGTTGAACTTGTCCTCGTCCTTGGGAGCCATCTGCTGGAATTTCTCGATGACAAACGGCGCCACGTTGCCCAGCCAGTTTGGAGTATGGGTTCGGGCGAAGTCGGTGGTATCGATCTTCTGCAGCAGGCCGCGCCGGAGCATACGTTCGATGATGTATTCCGAAGGGCAGACCACGTCGTAGTCCTCGTGTCCCACCTCGATCTGGGTGAGCATGTTCTCGTTGATGTCGAAGGTGGAGTAGCGCACCTTGATGTCCTCGCCTGTCTGTTCCTTGTACCATGCCTCAAACTCCTCGATGAGCGAGAGGTCGAGATAGTCGGCCCAGTTATATACCTTGAGGATGTGGTCGCGGTTCTGGGCTTTTGCCTGGTTCGAAAGGGGAGCACACAACAGGAAGAGCAGCGCTGAGATTGTTATGAACGATATCTTCTTCATTTCGCAGACAACGTTTTAGGCCTTTCGGACATCCTTGGCCGTCTTGAGGTTGTAGCATACAAGGAGCACGAGGATGACGAGGAAAATGATGGAGAACAGGGGACGCAGTTCGGGCGTCAGGCCCCCCTTGCGTGCATCGGCATAGATGTAGGTCGAAAGCGTTTCGACGGTGCCCGAACCTTTGGTGAACAGGGTGACCGCGAAGTCATCGATCGACAGGGTGATGGCAAGGATGAAGCCCGAAATCATGCCCGATTTCAATTCGGGGATAATCACCTTTCGAAGCGCCTGCATCGGCGTGGCTCCCAGGTCGAGAGCAGCTTCGTAGAGGTTGGGATTCATCTTCATTAGCTGCGGCATGACGTTGAGCACCACGTAGGGTGTGCAGAAGGCGATGTGGGCGCAGATGACGCAGAAGAGGCCACGTCCGATGCCAAGGAAGACGAAAAGCAGGAAGATCGAGATACCCGTGATGATGTCGGGGTTGATCATCGGGATGTCGTTGGTGAAGGTGATGGCCTGACGCAGACGCCCCTGGCGCATATTGTGGATGCCGATGGCAGCAAACGTGCCCAGGATGGTCGAGACGGCAGCGGCAACAAGTGCGATGAGCACGGTGTTGTAGATGGCGTTGTTGAGAGCTTCGCCCGCCTCGCCCATCAGCAGGTTGCGGTAGAGGTTGGTCGAGAAGCCTGTCCATGTGCCCAGCACCTTGGCTTCGGTGAACGAGAAGACTAGGATGAGCAGGATGGGAGCATAGAGCAGCAGCATCAAGCCCCAGATGTATATGTTGGCAAGGATTTTCTTCATATTACATTACTCTTCTTACATTACTCTTCGTTGTCGAAGAATGAAGTGAGACCAATCAGTATCAGCACGATGAGCGAGAGGGCAGCACCATAGCCCAGCAGGCCGGCGTTGATGTTCTCCTGGATGAGGGTGCCGAAAAGCTTCACGTTGTTCATGGTGAGCAGTTCGGCCAGGGCGAAGGTCGAAATGGTGGGCATGAACACCATCACGATGCCACTATAGACGCCCGGCATCGTGAGGGGCAGGAAAACTTCGGTAAACACCTTGCGCGGCGAAGCGCCCAGGTCTTGTGCGGCTTCGATGAGCGAACCGTCCATCTTGAGCATAGTATTGTAGATGGGATAGACCATGAACGGCAGGAAGTTATAGACCATGCCGAAGACTAGCGCTCCTTCGCCCAGCGGCAGGTGTGCAAAGTCGAAGAGGGCCACTGTGGCAAGGGTGCGGAGCAGCACATTGATCCACATCGGCAGGATGAAGAGCGAGGCCATCACCTTGGGCAGGCGGTACTCGGTCTTCGCCATGAAGTAGGCGGCGGGATAGCCGAGGAGGATGCAGAGGATGGTGGTGATCATGGCGATGCCGATGGAGTAGATGAGCGTGTTGACCGAATCGGTCGAGAGGAAGAACTTGTGGAAGTTGTGCATCGACCACTGGCCTTCGGCATCCTGGAAGGAGTAATAGACGATCATGACCAGTGGCATGACCACGAAGACCAGGAGGACGATGGCGTAGGGCCATGCCCAGTTGGCTCGATTTGCTACTATTTTCGATAACATATATCTTATCACGATTTCTCTTTTTTCTATCACGAATTATAAGAATTATCGATTTTTTTTCTTATCACGAATTATCGAATTTGCGAATTTTCTTTCTTTCTTTTTATCAAGAATTTGAGAATTATAGAATTCATTTGGGGAGAAGTAGGGGAAAGTATAAATAATTCTCAAATTCGCTAATTCGTGACAAATTTAATTCGTGATCAATATAATCCATGATAAATCTAATTCGAGACAATAACCCTGATATCCTCGGGTTTGATGCGGATGCCGATTATGTCCCAGTCCTCCCACACGTCGTTGGTATCGACCTGGATGGTCGTGCCGTTCTTGCATTTCACATCGATGAAGTAGTGGTTGCCCTTGTAGAGGATGTTGCGGATCTGGCCTTCAGCGATGCCGTCGGCAGGGTCATCGAGCATGTCCACCTTGTCGAAATCGACGGCCACCTTGACCTGCGTGCCCTTGGCCAGCTTGAGTGGCGTGGTCTCGAAGCTTGCCCCCAGCATGCTGATGTGCGTCGAATCGACCACTGTGGCAGGAATGGCGTTGAAGAGGCTCTTGCAGGGCATGACGTGGATGTTTTCGGGGGCTACGCTCATGCCGATCTCCGAATCGACGGGAAAGGCGGAGTAGTTCTGAACCTGTATCTCGTAGCCGTCGGGTGTCTGGACGAGCATTTCGTAGTGGATGCCCTTGAAGATGCACGACGTGACTCGGCCCGTCCATTGTCCGTCCTTCGGCTCCTTGTGCAACACCACATCCTCGGGGCGTATCACTACGTCGATGGGTGCATCGGGTTCGAAGCCCTTATCGACACATGCGAAGTCCTTATCCATGAAGTTCACCAGATAGTCGCGCTTCATCGTGCCGTTGAGGATGTTGCTTTCGCCGATGAAGTCGGCAACAAAGGGGTTGGCGGGCTCGTTGTAGATGTCGGTGGGTGTGCCGATCTGCTGGATGACGCTGTCGTTCATCACGACGATGGTGTCCGACATCGACAGGGCCTCCTCCTGGTCGTGGGTGACAAAGATGAAGGTGATGCCCAGGTCGCGGTGCATCTGTTTCAGTTCGAGCTGCATATCGACACGCAACTTGTGGTCGAGGGCCGAAAGGGGTTCGTCGAGGAGCAGCACCTGCGGACGGTTGACGATAGCACGTGCGATGGCCACGCGCTGCTGCTGTCCACCCGAAAGTTCGTTCACATTGCGTTCCTCGTATTCGTTCATGCCCACGATGCGGAGTGCCGACATGACACGCGAGTCGATTTCGTCCTCGCTTACCTTCTGGAGCTTCAGGCCGAAAGCCACGTTGTCATAGACGTTCAGATGCGGGAAGAGGGCGTAGCGCTGGAACACAGTGTTGACGGGACGCTGATAGGGCGGCAGTTCCGAAATGTCCTTGCCCGAAAGCAGGATCTTGCCTTCGGTCGGCTTCGTAAAGCCGGCAATGATGCGCAGCAGGGTGGTCTTGCCGCAACCCGATGGCCCCAGCAGGGTCACAAACTCGCCACGCTTGATGTTCAGACAGACATCGTTGAGCACCACCTTGTTGTCGTCAAAGCGCTTGGTGACGTGCTCCACCTGAATAATGTAGTCGTTGTTGTTCATCTGACCTTATTAAAACATAACACGGTGCAAAGATACCACAATTCTATGACTATTCAAAATAAAAGAGAACAAAACTGTATTTTTCCACGGAATTATCCTCGCAAAAGGAATAAAAATACAACTAATATTTGCCAAATAATCCTTTTTACTGTTTATTTTTTGGAGTAATTCGAAAAAATCCTTATCTTTGCAGCGCACTAACGGTAAGGTTAAGAAAGGTTAAGAAAGGTTCGAAAAGTTAAGAAAGGTTGTTCGGCCCATATCCCCTCATAACCCCTCATAACCCCTCTTAACCTCTCTTAACCCCTCTTAACCCCTCGAACCCCTCTTAACCCCTCTTAACCCCTCTTAACCCTTCCTAACCCCTCTTAGCCCTACAATGAAACCTCTTTTTCCAATTCTCTTTTTCGGCATCCTCGCCACGGCATGCAGCGAAGAGCCCCAGCAGCACGGCAACCTGCAGATGGGCGACTACGGATATCTCTATTGCCACATGTCGGACCACGGACAGTGGACTGCCTACGCCCTGTCGCGCGATGGACTGCATTATCACGACCTGCTTGGCGGCGACTCCATCTTCTCGGCCTTCGAAATGGCCAAGATCGAAGGAGGCACGCGCGATGCATATCTGTGCCGCACCATCGACGGCTCGGGCTACCTCATGGTAACCACCGACATGAACAATTCGATGACCAGCCGGATGAACAAGGGCGGCGAATGGGAGAACTTCGGCATCGACCTGCTCACCAGCGACGACCTCATCCATTGGCAATCCACGTCGTTCGACTTCCGCAAGGGCCTATCGATCTTCTGCGATGGCGACGACACCACGAATCCTGCCTATCAGGATTTCAGCACCATCTGCCGCGTCTGGGCTCCGCAGATCATCTGGGACGGCGACTACCGTTGGGCGGATGGTACGAAGGGCGGCTACATGATCTACTATTCGCTGCTCAATCGTCCCGAGGAAGGCTACGACCGCATGTACTATTCGCATGCCGACCGCACGTTCACCCGCCTTACGCAGCCACGTGTGCTCTTCGACTGGGGTTATGCCACCATCGATGCCGACATCAACTGGCTCGACACCGACCGGCAGTACCACCTCATGATCAAGAAGGAGGGAGGCAAGCCTGGTCTCTTCACTTCTGCATCCCCTTCGCTGATGGGACCTTGGCCCGAGCCCGATGACTCCGACTATGTCAGCTTCGAGGGCAACAAGAAATGCGAGGGAGTCTCCGCCTTCCAGATCGCCGGCGAGGAAGGCTGGCGCATCGGCTACATCGAGTATAGCAGCCGACCCAAGAACTACCGCATCTGCAAGGCCGACAAGAATATGCGCAACTTCTCCGACCCTCGGAACATCGAGGGCGTGAACGGCCCGCAGCATGGTTCGTTCCTGCGACTGACGCAGGAGGAGTACGAGCGGCTGCAAAGCTGGAGCGACGAGCAGATGGCACGTCGCCCTTGACTTCTACAATCCAGATCTGATCTTATCCGCTAAAGGTGCATCAGGAATTCAGTGAGGCTGGCATTCTTGTCCAGTCCCAGTTTCTGACGGATGCGATAGCGGCTGATTTCAATGCCTCGCGTAGAGATATTCTGCAGCGGGGCTATTTCTTTTGATTGGAGCCCCATGCGGATATAGGCACAGAGCATCATTTCCTTGTGCGAGAGGTCGGGATAGCGTTTGCTCAGTGTCTGCAGGAACTTGTGATGCACGGCATCGAACGAGTCGTGGAAGGCATCGAGGTCATCGTCGTGGCTGATGTTGGTGTCGATCTGCCCGATCAGACGGATGATGCGCCGCTTGGAGGCAGGCAGGTTCTCTTCGCTGAGCGACTTGTTCAGGCCGACCGCCGTCTTCTTGATCTCCTGCAGCATCTCGTTCTTGCGCACAATGTTCATTCGCGAACGCACCAGTTCATCCTGCTTAGATCGCAGCTCGATTTCCAATTTCTCTTCGCGCAGAATGGCAATCTTTTCCTCCTGTTCCAAAATCTGCTCTTCCTGCTCGTGAATCTGCTCTTCGCGTTCGTGGATCTGCTCGTCCTTCTGCGCCAACAATCGTTGGCGTTTCCGTTTCTGACGATGATAGATTTCGAAGCAGATGGCGGCAAACAGTAGCATATAAAGCAGATAGGCCCACCACGAGCGGTACCAGGGTGGTAGGATGGTGAAGCGGAACGAGGTTTCGACCGGTTTGTCACTGTAGTTCGAAATGACACGCAGATGGAACGTGTAACTGCCCTCGGTCAGGTTGGTGTATTCCTTGATGCTTCGGCGCGAATACGGGCTCCATTCGCTCTCGGCTGTCCTCCTTCCGGCATAGAGCAACCCTGTTCGTTGCTTTTCGAGCCAATAGCTGTAGAGTACCGATTGGGCCGGATCATAATTGCTGACGCTGTATTCGATGCGTAGGGAGTTGTCGCGCCACCGGAGATCGGCAGGTCGCTGGCAGCCATAATAGAGCGTGTCGGCATTGTTGCCAATATAGACTCGGCGAATATAGGGGGTGAGGGGTTCGAGAGGTTTGAGGGGATAGGAGGAGCCTTCTTCTAATCCTTCATCAGAGGGGGAGGAAGGCTCTGAAAGGCTCAGCATGGCAAAACCCTCTTCGGTGCCGATGATGGCCTGGTCGCCGTTGAGGCTGACATTCTCAAAGTCTTCCATCAGCCAGTCGTTCAGATACCCATCGTTACGCGTTCCTCTTACCAGATGGAGTGTGCCATCGGCCGCATACCAGATGTTACCATTGGCATTTTGCAGCAGGTAGGTATAGGAAACATGTCCCTCCAGTCGGTCTTCGAGTTCGGTGAAAAGCACTAGACTATCGTGTGCCGTATCGTAGCGCAGCAATCCCTGACGCGAGGCTACGACAGTCTCTCCATCGAAGCGTGTGATGCAGACATTATCGCCTTTCGGCAACAGTTCGGAATTGTAGCATTTCTGGTTCTTCACCTCCGTCAGGTCGTCGGTGAGCGTGAGTCGGAAAATGCCCTTCTCCTTGTTGGCCACCCAAACGACGGGCAGTCCGTCCTCGATGTAGAATGTCTTGGCTGAGATGTCGGCACCTTTCACATCTTCGGCCATTACCCAGTCGCGTCCCTGTCGGCGCATCATCCGCAGGCCCCAATAGGAGGCTGTGAGTAGTACATCGTCACGATTGCCGATGCGGCGCACTCCCCACACTCCGCGGTTCTTGTAGCGGGTGATGCGATTCCCGTCGATGGAGAGGAAGAACTGTCGTCCCCCGCAGAAAAGGCGTCCTCTGATGGTGTCGAGGCAAAGCACCTGGCCATCGGTTCCTTCCACAAACCGGATATCGCCACCCGCCATCTCATAGAGTCCTTGATTAGTGCCGAGATAAAGGCGTCCCAGGTATTCGATGCTGCAATTGCCGCTTCCGATGGGTGATTGCCGGCTGTTGAGGAAGCGTAAAGGTGAGCGCATGGGGATGCAGTCGATGCCATTATCAAGCCCTAGCCAAAGGTTCTGGTCGCGGTCGAAAAAGGTCGAAAGCACCGTCTTGTTCTGCAGTCCCTGGTTGATTGACATCTGTTCGGTCGTGTTCTGCTTGAGGTCGAGCAGTATCACACCGTCTTGCATCGTGCCCAGGGCAAGCATGTTGCCCGAACAAGCCGCCGAAGACAGCCCACGATGGGCAATCAGTTCGTCGGCAGCCGTGTGGAACGGTTCGATATGATTGTCGGAATAAAGGAAAAGGCCTTGGTCGCTGCTCACGAGCAGCAGCTTTCCCTGCGGATAGGGGAGGATACTGACGATGCGAGAGGTCTGGCTGATGTCGATGCCCTGCAATTGCTGGAATTCATTGCCCACGAGCACAAAGACACCTCGCGACCCGACGGCATAGAGTCGATTATAGACCACCGTCGAGTAGCTGATGCCGAGCGGGCTGTTGATCTTCGTTTCGCTATTATTGATGTAGAGGGGATTGTCGCTTTGGTAGTAGATGTCGTGCCCGATCTGATGGATGTTCCAGATGTTCAGTTGCCCTGCCCGTTCGACGCTTTCCGACAGTCGATGGTAGACAAGCTGTCCTTTGGGATTACGCGTAAAAAATCCGAATTGCCCCAAGGCACCTACATAGATGGTGTCGCCGCTGGTCCTGACGGCTCTCACCTTCACATTGCCGGGCAGCGGGTAGGTCTGCCAGGTGTTGCCGTCGTATTCCAGCAGTCCCTTGTTGTTGG
>JAEEUA010000127.1 GCA_016286775.1 Bacteroidales bacterium | reverse complement strand
CATCCCTGAGGGAAAGCTTGCTGACAAGTGGACGAACTATAAGGCACATCAGAAACTGGTGAATCCTGCCAATAAGCGTAAACTCGACATCATCGTCGTAGGTTCCGGCCTCGCTGGCGGTGCTGCTGCAGCCACCCTTGGCGAAATGGGCTTCAAGGTAAAGTGCTTCTGCATCCAGGATTCTCCTCGCCGTGCTCACTCCATCGCTGCACAGGGCGGTATCAACGCTGCCAAGAACTATCAGAACGACGGCGACTCGGTTTATCGTCTGTTCTACGACACTATCAAGGGCGGTGACTACCGTGCTCGTGAGGCCAACGTATATCGTCTGGCTGAGGTATCCAACAACATCATCGACCAATGCGTTGCTCAGGGTGTTCCTTTCGCTCGCGAATATGGTGGCACCCTCGCCAACCGTTCTTTCGGTGGCGCTCAGGTATCGCGTACCTTCTATGCCAAGGGTCAGACAGGCCAGCAGCTGCTGCTCGGCGCTTACTCTTCGCTCAACCGCCAGATCGAGAAGGGCACCGTTACCATGTACCCACGCCGCGAGATGCTCGACGTTGTCCTCATCAAGGACAAGGAGGGTGTTGAACGCGCACGTGGTATTATTTGCCGCAACCTCGTTACCGGCCAGCTCGAGCGCTACTCCGCTCACGCAGTTGTTGTTGCCACCGGCGGTTATGGCAATGCCTACTTCCTCTCCACCAACGCCATGTCTTGCAACGGTGGTGCAGCCATCCAGATTTATCACAAGGGCGCTATGTTTGCCAACCCCTGCTACGCACAGATTCACCCCACCTGTATCCCCGTTCACGGTGACATCCAATCGAAGCTGACTCTGATGTCCGAGTCACTCCGTAACGACGGCCGCATCTGGGTACCCAAGAAGCTCGAGGATGCCAAGCGTCTGCAGCGTGGTGAGATTCGTGGCCATCAGATTCCCGAAGAGGATCGCGACTACTATCTCGAGCGCCGCTATCCCGCATTCGGCAACCTCGTTCCTCGCGACGTGGCTTCACGTGCTGCCAAGGAGCGCTGCGACAAGGGCTTTGGTGTCAACAGCACCGGTCTCGCCGTATTCCTTGACTTCTCCGACGCCATCAAGCGCCTCGGCAAGGATGTGGTAGCCGACAAGTACGGCAACCTCTTCCAGATGTATCAGAAGATCACCGACGACAACCCGTACGAGACCCCAATGATGATCTATCCCGCCATCCACTACACCATGGGCGGCATCTGGGTTGACTATGAGTTGATGACCACTGTCAAGGGTCTGTTCTGCGCAGGCGAAGCCAACTTCTCCGACCACGGTGCAAACCGCCTCGGTGCATCTGCCCTCATGCAGGGTCTCGCCGACGGTTACTTTGTTCTGCCTTACACCTTGCAGAATTACCTTGCCGACCAGATTCAGGTTCCACGCTTCTCGACCGATCTCCCCGAATTCAAGGAGGCCGAGGATGGCGTTCGTGCCAAGATCGAGAAGATCATGGCCGTACAGGGCAGCCGCACTGTCGATTCCATCCACAAGGAACTCGGCCACATCATGTGGGAGCACGTCGGCATGGGTCGTACCAAGGCTGGCCTCGAAGAGGGCCTCAAGAAGCTCGGTGAGCTCCGCAAGACCTTCTGGAAGGAAGTCTATGTTCCCGGTGAAGCCAACTCACTCAATACCGAGCTCGACAAGGCCATCCGTCTGCTCGACTTCATCGAGGTCGGCGAACTCATGGCACGCGACGCCCTCCATCGTGAGGAGTCCTGCGGTGGTCACTTCCGCGAGGAGCACCAGACCGAGGAAGGCGAAGCTAAGCGCGACGACAAGAACTTCATGTACGTAGGCTGCTGGAAGTACATGGGCGAAGGCAAGGAGCCCGAACTCTACAAGGAGATGCTCGACTACCAGGAGATCAAGGTACAGACACGTAACTACAAGTCATAATTCACCCTTTTAAATAATTAGCAACTATGGGAAAAGAAAGTTTTCTGAACGTAAACGTTAAAGTTTGGCGTCAGCGCGGCCCAAAGGAGAAGGGCGAATTCAAGACCTATCGCGTTGAGCACGTTTCGACCGAGATGTCGTTCTTCGAGATGATGGACACGCTGAACGAGCAGCTTATCAACAAGCACGAGGAGCCCATCGTCTTCGATCACGACTGTCGTGAAGGCATCTGCGGCACCTGTTCACTCTATATCAACGGCCGTCCACACGGCATCGACGACGCCATCACCACTTGCCAGCTCCACATGCGCAAGTTCAAGAACGAGGAGACCATCACCGTTGAGCCATGGCGCTCAGCCGGCTTCCCCGTCATCCGTGACCTGATGGTTGACCGCTCTGCTTTCGACAAGATCCAGCAGGCCGGTGGCTACACCTCCATCAACTGTGGTGCAGCTCAGGATGCCAACGCCATCCTCATCTCGAAGGTAGATGCCGACGAGGCTATGGACTCTGCTTCCTGCATCGGCTGCGGCGCTTGCGTTGCTGCCTGCAAGAACGGTTCAGCTATGCTCTTCGTCAGCGCCAAGGTGAGCCAGTTCGCTCTCCTGCCTCAGGGCAAGGTCGAGGCCGCTCGTCGCGCCAAGGCAATGGTTGCCCGCATGGACGAACTCGGATTCGGTAACTGCACAAACACCCGCGCCTGCGAGATGGAGTGCCCCAAGAGCGTGAAGATCTCCAACATCGCACGCCTCAACCGCGAGTTCATCAAGGCCAAGCTTGCCGACTGATCATCGATCCCCGCTTCTCCATCCGAGAAGAAACACTGATATTACGGCTCCCGATTTCATTTTCGGGAGCCGTTTTCATATCTATCTTTCACCCCAACAATAGTTTTTGAGTCGAAAATTTGGAATACTGCAAGAAAAACCGTATCTTTGCACCGATTTTAATGCAAAAATAATAATATTTTTGCTTTGGAGTTAACAGGAGATAACAGGAGTTAGCGCTATCGCGCGAAGTTAACGGACGCTTCTCTCGGACGTGAACTAAAGGGAACAATGTCCCTATGACTCCAGTTTCTACAAGACGCTTCTCTCGGACGTGACCGAACGGGAACAAGCTATCGTCCGTTAACTCCCATTAGCTCCCGCTAACTCCCGTTAACTCCCATAAAATTTTAATTATATGAGATATTTTGGTAATTTATTCTGGGGCGCTCTTCTACTGATGCTTGGCATCATCGCCCTCCTTTGGGCCACCGATGTAATCGAAAATATTGCATTCCTCAAGGTTTGGTGGCCAATGTTCATTATCATCCCGTGTGCTATTCGTCTGATGTTCGCTCCCGACAAGATTATGTCGCTCCTTGGCCTCGGCGTCGGTGTAGTTCTCCAGCTCTACCGTTGCGGTCTCATCGAGGACTTCAAGACCACCGCAGCCATCACTGGCGCAGTAGCCCTCATCATGATTGCCCTGCAGGTTCTGACCCGTGGTGGACGCATGCCGAGAGGTGGACACCGCTAATTTAAAACGAAGGGCGGCTGGCTTCACAGCCCGCCGTCCTCAAACACACATGAATAGCTAAAATATATTATAAACACACACTATCTTATAACCAAACATTCTGTCAACTTTTATTTTGACGCCGCAAAGATAGGAACATTTTACGAAATGGCAAAGTCCAAATGTAGCAATAAATAGGATTTTTCAGCCATTTGGCGAAAAAACAACACTGATTGGCCTTTTTTGTAACAAACGAATCTTTCAAGTTTATTGATTTGTACATTTTTCCACCTGTTTCTGCATAAAAAATGATCTATTTGCTTGATTCGACAATAGGCTTCCCCGACCCGAAGGATGGTGAGCCCGATGGCCTGTTTGCAGTAGGTGGCGATCTGAGCACCCAACGTTTACTACTTGCCTATAGCTGGGGAATCTTCCCTTGGTACGCATTTCGTGCCGAGGACAACTGCGAAGCCCTGATCAATCCAGACACCGGAAAACCCTATATCCAATGGTGGTGTCCTATGAAACGTTTTGTGATCTTCCCCAACGAGATTCACATCTCCCACTCCATGCGCCAGCAACTCAACAAGGTCCAGCAAGGAGAACTGCGTGTTACGTTCGACATCGACTTCCGACAGGTCATCGACCTATGTGGAAAGCTGCGCGAAGACGGCATCGGAGCCTGGTTGGGCCAGGAAATGAAGGAAGCCTACACCCGGTTGCACGATGAAGGATATGCTACAAGTGTGGAAGTTTGGAAGGACGACACCCTCGTGGGCGGGTTGTATGGTGTCACGTTGGGAAAGGGTTTCTTTGGCGAAAGCATGTTTTCGCTAATTCCCAATGCTTCGAAGATTGCCCTCATCATGCTGGCTCGTGTGTTGCAGCAGTTCGACGTTGCCCTTATCGACTGCCAGTTCGAAACGCCGCATCTCAAGAGCATGGGTGGCCGTTACATCGACTACGACGAATACCTGAAGCTCATCCGTTAGGGACGTCCCACCCCATAACCATTAACCAATAACCATTAACCCACAACCAATCACTCCCCATGCGCCCCCTTCCCCCGCACGAACAAACCCTTCTCGATCTGGCTCATCAGGTACTGGCCGAAAGTCATCAGCTGATGTTGCCCCATCATCTCAACAGCATCGGTCCTCGTCTTATAACCTTCGACGAGGTGCAGATCCACGACGTCAATGCCACGGGGATAAATCGAGGGCGCTTCCGCACGAACATCTTCCTACTGACACAACCCGGACAAAAGCCCATCCTCACCCGTCAGCAGTCGTACGAAGATTCGGTAATCATCAATCTCTCAAACCAACCCGAGGATCTTGAAACGATGCGACGTTTCCTGCTCACTACCGAACAAGACCGCATCTGGCATCATGCCCCTTGGATTGTCATCAATATGCTGAAGAAAAAGAACCTATGAACGAAGAAATAGCCCAACACCTGCAGAACCACAACGTACGGCCCACCGCTGTCCGCATCATGATCTGGAAGACGCTCAAGGATTTCGACTATGCCTTCCCCATGGCCGACCTCGAAAGGCTGCTTCCCACCGTCGATCGGAGCACGATTTTCCGCGCCCTAACGCTTTTCGTCGAGAACGATCTGCTCCACACCCTCGATGATGGCTCGGGCGAAAAGAAATATTGCATCTGTCTCGAACATACTTCGCTCGGACTTGACCAAAGGGGACAACATTGCGACGACGAAGGAAAGGAGCCCGGATGCCAGCACCTTTGCCTCGATGGACAATGCACCCATCACCACGAACTGTGCCAGCACGTGCACCTCACTTGCTCCATTTGCGGGAAAACCTTTTGCCTGAAAAACCAAAGAATCCCCGAAGTACATGTACCCGAAGGATTCCAAGTGGAGTCCATACAATATATCATTCATGGAATCTGCCCCAAATGCGCACATTACCACCCCAGGACATGAATCCGACGGGGATTCGAAGGGGGACTTCTTTCGTAGGAAAGACAATCATTTCCACAAATCTTCTATCTTCTATAGTTTAGAATACTAAGTCGGCCGTCAAGGTGCTTTCCACGATGGATGAAGCATTCCGACGGCCGACATGATACTTGCCACGATTTGATGGAGTACTCTGTCGGCCGACATGATACTGCTACGATTCGAAAGAGTACTCTGTCGGCCGACATAATGCTTGCCACGATTAGTGAAAGTATTCTCACAACCGGCACGATTTTGTTACAAAATCTACAATGTCCACTCTTGGCGCAGATTGGTCATGCAGAGATTGGAGAGAGTATTCTGACGGCCGACACAATGTTTGCGCAAATCGAATAGAGTACTATGACGGCCGATACAATGCTTGCGCAAGTCGAATGGAATACTCTAACGGCCGAGATGATGCTATGTCCTTTTGATTACGAAAAATACGAAATTTCGACTTATTCCATAAAAATGAGACAGGGATTGTAACTTTTCAGCGAAAACTTTTGGCAATTTCGAAAGAATACATTACTTTTGCACATGAAGAAACCTCTTAACACACCCCCTATGAAAGCAAAACGACTGATCCAGACTCTTGCCATGGGCTTCATGGCCCTCCTCCCCTCCTGGGCATGTGCTCAGCTCCTGCCCCTTGTGGGATGGGAACCCGGTGACCACCTCCTCATCCCCATCATCCAATACCGCATCGCCGACTTCTACGCCAACAAGAAGCTCATGGGCCTCAACCTCTACAACGTGCAGGGTGAGGTGATGACACCTAACCAGGGCGGCGACAACCTGAAGTTCGACTACGTGCCCGGCCTCGTTGCGAAAGCCATCATCGAAGCAGCCGACGCCAACAGCAAATCAGGATTCGCCAAGAGCTGGTTCTACAGCGTGGAGGACTATGCTAACCGATGCGCCCAGAGCGTGCCTACCACCGGAAAGAGCCTCGATGACCTCAACGCCACCAAGATGTACTTCGCTCTTTACGACCTCACCGATCCCGAGACAGGAGCCTTCCGCGACATCGCGAAACCCGAGACACACGCCAACGCCAAAATGGCCATGGAACGCGCCATCCAGGGCCTGAAGGACGTGAAGGAACACTACAGCATACCCGCCTCACTGAGCAAGGAATGCGCGGGAGGCTGGTGGCACAAGGAGGTCTATCCGAACCAGATGTGGTGCGACGGCCAATACATGGGACCTGCCCTGCTCGCCCAACTGATCCACTACGGCTACACCATAGACGGTGCCGAAGAGGATTGGAAGACCATCACCCGTCAGTTCGACATCACCTGGCACAAGCTCTGGGACCCCAAGGAACAACTGCTGTGGCACGCCTTCAGCGCCGACCCCAAGGGCGAAAAGGCTCGCCTCTGGGCCGACCCCAAGACGGGATGCTCACAGGAATACTGGGGCCGCGCCTGTGGTTGGTATTTCCTCGCCCTGGTCGATGTGCTGGAGTTCATCCCTGAAGGTATCACGATGAAACCCACCCAAAGTACTCTACGCGGACTGAGCTCCGACTGCCGCGAACGCCTGCTCTACTACCTGAACACCCTCGCCGAAGGACTGGTGCGCCGCCAGGACAAGGAGACGGGCTGCTGGTATCAGCTTCTCGCCCACGACGGCTCGTTCACCGTGAGCGAATACCAAGGAAAGACCTACGAACCTGTGAGCAACTACCTGGAATCGTCGGCTTCGAGCATTTTCACGGCAACGCTACTGAAGGGTATGCGCCTGGGCCTGCTGTCGAAGGAGAAGTATGAGGCCTGCGCCGACACAGCCATGCAGGGCCTCGTGAAGCAGTTCCTCCGCGTGCGTGAGGACAACGGCACCTGGACTCTCATCGACGACTGCGCTTCGGCAGGCCTCGGCGGCGCCAGCTGGGGCGTGCGCGACGGATCGGCCGCCTACTACCTCCTCGGGAACGACGTCACCCGCATCACCGACTACACCGAGGGCAAGGTCTATGGTGCCTTCATCCTCGCTGCCACCGAATACGAACGGAAGGTGGGCAATTGATAAATAACAATTAACAGTTAATAGTTGATTGCCACTAAAACAATAAAATCACCGCTGCATCCGGAATGGGTTGCAGCGGTGATTGTTTATGTGCGGAAGAGAACTGTCGAAGGGAATCAACGGCCTACGGCGCGATCGGCAGCCTTGGCGTGGTTCTTGGCCTTCTGGAGAGCGTCCTCGGCATCCTCCTGACGGTTGTCGGCCTTCTTCTGAGCGCTCTGGCTATCCTTCTCGGCATCGATGGCAGCATCTACAGCCTTCTTCTTCTCCTTGAGGGCAGCGAGCTGAGCCTTCTTGTTCTGCTCCTCGGTCTTGAGGTTGGCGTCGCTTGGGTTAGCCTTCTGACGGCTCTTGTTAGCCTTGAGCTCTGCCTCGATGGCATCGATCTCATGCTTCCACTGGTCGCTGAGCTGCTCCCAGGTCTTGTTCTCGGGGTTGGCATCGCCCACTACCTTCTTGGCATTCTCGTTGGCTGCCTTTGCCTTAGCAATAGCCTTCTCGGCATCCTCCTGAGCCTTCTGCGAAGCCTTCTGGGCCTTTATGTTCTTCTTATCGGCAGAGAGGGACTTATCGACAGCCTTCTTCTTCTCCTTGAGGGTGGCAAGCTGAGCCTTCTTGGTCTGTGCCTCAGCCTTGAGAGCTGCATCGTTGGGGTTGGCCTTCTGATGCTTCTTGTTGGCCTTGAGCTCTGCCTGGAGGGCATCAATCTCGTACTTGTACTGAGAGCTGAGCTCTTCGTTGCTCTTCTTTGCATCACTCTGTGCGAACGAAAGTGCTGGAGCTGCAAGGAAAGCAGCGAGGAGCACATACTTTACATAATTCTTCATAGGTGTTCGTCTTTAAAGGGTTAATATAGAGTTTTAGAGTTATCTTGTGATCGGGATGTGCCTGGGGGTTGCCCAAGGGCGGCACATCGGGATGCGCTTTGGGGTCGAAATTCTTATAAAGTTTTACTTTATGACATCCACGCCCATCCAAGGTTTAAGCACGTTGGGAACTTTTATTGTTCCGTCGGGCTGCTGGTAGTTCTCGATGATGGCGGCGACGATGCGCGGGAGGGCGAGGGCAGAGCCGTTGAGGGTGTGGCAGAGCTCGACCTTCTTGTTGTCAGCACGGCGATAGCGGCACTTCAGACGATTGGCCTGGTAGGTGTCGAAATTGGAGACGGACGAAACCTCGAGCCAGCGCTTCTGAGCCTCGGAATAGACCTCGAAGTCGTAGCAGATGGCACTGGTAAAGCTCTGGTCACCACCACAGAGACGCAGGATGCGGTAGGGCAGTTCGAGCTTCTGGAGCAGACCTTCGACATGGGTAAGCATCTCACGATGGGACTCGGCTGAATGCTCGGGGGTGTCGATGCGGACAATCTCGATCTTCGAGAACTCATGCAGACGGTTCAAGCCACGTACGTCCTTGCCGTAGGAACCGGCTTCACGACGGAAGCACTGGGTATAGGCGCAGTTCTTGATGGGAAGATCCTTCTCGTCGATGATGACATCGCGATAGATATTGGTGACGGGCACCTCGGCAGTTGGGATAAGATAGAAATCGTCGATCTCGCAATGGTACATCTGTCCCTCCTTGTCAGGAAGCTGACCTGTACCATAACCCGACTCCTTGTTTACTACTGTTGGAGGCATAATCTCCTCATAGCCAGCATTGGCAGCTTCGGTGAGGAAGAAGTTGATTAGTGCACGCTGGAGACGTGCGCCGAGGCCACGATAGACGGGGAATCCTGCGCCCGTGATCTTGACACCGAGGTCGAAATCGATGAGGTTGAGGTTCTTGGCAAGCTCCCAGTGGGGTAGCTTGGCTGTGGGCACCTCGGGGTTACAGGTCCAGTTGCCGACGGTGTCCTGTCCGAGGACGCATTCCTTGAGGTTGGATTTGACTACCCAGTTGTCCTCGGCGCCAGTGCCTTCGGGCACCTCGTCGTAGGGGATGTTGGGTATCTGGCAGAGCATATCGACCATGTCGGATTCGCAGGCAGCCTTCTTCTCGTCGAGTTCCTTGTTGATGGCCTTGAGTTCGGCCACACGGGTCTTGGCAGCCTCGGCTTCGGCACGCTGTCCGTTCTTCATGAGCATACCGATGCTCTTGGAGAGGCGGTTGGCTTCGGCAAGGTTGTCATCGAGGGTCTTCTGCGTCTGGCGGCGCTCCTGGTCCTTGGCGATGACGGCGTCGATAGCTTCGCGGGCGCCTTCGAAATGCTTCTTGTTCAATCCGGCAATGACGCGGTCGTATTGCTCGGTGATGAGTTTAAGGGTAAGCATTTATGTAATTAACAATTAATAATTAACAAATAAAAATGATTTGCTTGAAGCAATGGACAATAATCAAAAATTTGCTTGTCCAAGTAAATGAAAAAACAAAAACAGAGCAACTGGCAACCTGTGGGTTGTCAAATGCCCTGTAATTCTTTTAAGCTGTTGGCCAAGGGCTTAAGCCAATGGCTCAACGGAGACGTAGCTCTTATTCTCGCGCTTCTTGGTAAATACTACCTTGCCGTCGATGAGAGCATAGAGAGTATCGTCCTTGCCAATGCCTACATTGAGGCCTGGGTTGTGCTTGGTGCCACGCTGACGAACGA
>JAEEUA010000126.1 GCA_016286775.1 Bacteroidales bacterium | reverse complement strand
GAAGCACCTGGAGCGTTGATCTGCCCAAACGGCTGATTTCTGTGAGAAGCAGATAATCTACGGAATTGGAGGTGCAATAGGATAGGCATTCCGTGAGAATCGCCCTTTCCTCCAATTTCTTTGCACCTGATATGTGCTCCTCGTAGATATTGAGGATACTGATGTCATGTGCGTTGGCATATCGTTTCAGATCCTCTACTTGACGGGTTGTGTCCTGCCTGTCAGATTGTGAGCTGACTCGGGCATAGATCACTCCCGTGGGCGGTTGATTGTTCATAATTATATCAAAGATTAGTTGTTGAACATAGAGAGGTGTCCAAAAGGTGGTAGCTGAGACTTTTTTTGGAACACCTCCTGTTTTTGAACATTACCTGGTGGGGATGTAGTCACACCAGCGGGCTTCGGGATACATTTCACGCAGCATGGTTTCTGCTGTGAATCGCGTCGGTGCACTGACTGTTGCTGTCAATGTGCCTCCTTCCTTGAATGTGAGTTTGAAAGTGTAGTCGTTCATGATTGTTCCCTTAGAATGTTCTTTACTTGAATCAGTTCGTCCCTGTCGGTGCAGTGGTAGTGGATATAGGCATTGTCTCCGTCTTCTTGGGACCAGGAATGCCTGTCCACAATGCCGCCTGCTGACCTGATAAGGGACTCGAAATACTCAATATCTCCGATGTGCTCCACATCGGGGACGATGAAGATTGCATTGATTCTTCTCATATATATTATATAAGGTGTTTGAAAATAAGAAGCCAGGAGCCAAGATTGCGAATCTTAAACTCCCGGCTTCGGTGATGTTAATTGACTAGATGGTGATTTGCAGGCTCTCGGAAACAGTAGATACCTTCTCATAGGGAGTAAGGTCGATGTCCGGGTTGCTTTCCCTGAACTTGGCTACGTCAAAGGACGTGCGTGTCGTGGGGAGTTTTCTTGTAAATCGTATCTTGTCGGTAGCCCATGTCTTCTGCTCCAGTGCACTCATCTTGAGCAGCACCTTCGCTTTGATAAGGCTGAGTTCCTCTTCAATCTCGGCCTTGGTCTGTAGCAGGCCGATGATGTGCTCTTCCTGTGATTTGATCTCATCAGGGACAGCATAAGGATTCTTGAACTGCTCCCCAGCAAGATCTGCTGCAAGAAGCTCCTTGCAGATTTCTGGGGGAATCCGATTGATGAAGATGATTTCGGCCTGATGATCAATTGTGCCGTCCTTCCTCTGCTTGTTACGCAAATGGATGATGAAGAGCTTGTCGATCTTGGCCTTCTTGTATTGCTCGTTGAAGAACATCGCCATGCAGCTGAGCTGCCAGCGAGCCTTCTCAAGTTTCTCGGGAGTCATCTGGCCGTAGCTTTTGATGTCTCCTATCGAGAAGGTGTCATCTGAGGTTCTGAAGATCTTATCAGCGTTGGTCGCCCATTCCTTGTAGGTGAGTGTGAATTCCGAGCGCTCATGAATAAGGTGACAGTCCTTGCAGATGGTAATGTAGTCCTGGACCTCTTGCGAACCGTCGTTTTTCCAGTTCTGGTCGAAGTCCTGACATGCATGATGAATTGACGTACCATAGGCTGCTGCTTCCTTAAGAATAGCCTCCGGTATGTTGTCAAATTCATTCGGAAATAGCTGGCGCTGGATCACTCCAGTGATGCCAGACAGGAACTTTTCGGCTTTGGGGTCATAATAGGTGTGGTCTTGCTCGTTGAAGATGATACCCGAATCCTTCAGCTCGATTCTCTTTGTTGTTGCCATAGTTATTATGCAGCGTTAAAGGTCAGTTGATTTTTTCTTTCGGTGAATAGGTTACGAATTGCCTCGTTGTTATCCACCTCGTTCTTGTGCTGGTTGTACAGTTGATACAGCTCAGCGACAGTGGTAGTAGCCTGGAGCGCAGCCTTGATTCCTGCAAAGCGGTCATAGGTGGGCTGCGGCTGTGGCTGAGGGACAGAATTGATGGATGGTGTCATAGCCTTGCGCGTGTAGGAGCGCCTTGGTGTGACAGGAGCCTCTTTCTGTGATGCGCTATCTGCTTCGGCAGCTGATACATCTTCAGGCAGGTCTTCTCCTGCATAGATGTACAACCCTTCTCCGAACATGCAGAGGTTCTTAGTCAAACAGCGCATGATCGCCTTGTTAATTTCGAACATTGAAGCTGCTTCCACCTTCTTCTCGACGTTCTGCTTGTTGTAGCGGTCATAGACATAGTAGGTGTATGGTTGCAGCTTCATGCTCTTGTTGGCAGAATCCAATACTGGTAGCCACATTTCGTAGGTGAGGTCATCTGCGGTCACTTCGGTATATACGATGATGCCGAGATCGTCGTCCACGAAATAGGGCAGGTTATTCTGCGGATTCTTGATGATGCGGTAGGTCGCGTCGGGATAGACTTTCTTGAACTCCGACCAGGCATACGCCCAGCTGAGATAGGTCAATCCGTTCTTCTTCTCCGTCTTGTCATTAAGATTGAGTGAATACAGAGCGTTGAAGTGTGCTGCTCTGATTGCGCCTGGAGTGGATTCCTGCTGAGGAACCTGAACTCCCGTGTTGTTTTCTTTCATTGTTGTAAATTTTTTGATGGGTTTGTTGTCTTGAAAATAAAAGGGGACACCATGATGTATAGTGCCCCCGAGGGAATGCAGTTGTCTTCTGCTACTGGATGAACCAGGCATATCGGTTCTTCTCTCCGTTGATTGCGTTCATGATACCGAAGCTGAGGTCGGTGGCCTGTACCATGCGCTGCAGGAACTTGTCGATATAGCTGGACTTAACGGCCTCATTCAGCAGATTCAGCAGCTGCCAGCATGTGATTGAGGTGCCGTTGCCGATTCCGAAGTTCGGGTTGCTCACGAAGTTTCGAGTGGCGGCATTCAATACTGAATCGCCAAGGGTGAGGGTCGGCAGCTGCAATTCATTGCGCTGGGCAGGGCTGAGTGCTTCATAAAGTCGCATTCGTCCGATTATATGGGTGAAGTCGTCTACAGACAGGTGGGTTGTGCCAAGTGACTCAAGCATCTGGTGGTTGAGTTCTGGATCGAATCCACGGAAAAGCCTGACTGCCTGTGAGTAGATCTCTACAGGAGACATGCATTCAAGCTTGTCGATCATAGCATCCCCGAAAATGCAGAGGTTGCTACAAACGGTTACTCTTGAGCCGATGAAGATCTTGAACTTCTCAGGGCTCTTTCGTACGCCGAGGTTCTCGTTGTTGAGGGCGCGAACGCCTCCTACTACGAGTGAGGTCTCTCGGCCATTGATGTAGTCCTTCCTGGAGACCTTGATCATGAAGCATACGCGCTGATAGTACAGGGTCTTCTCATGCGGAAGGAGGTCTGATGTCTTCTTGTGGAGAGCGGATGGGATGCGTCCGTACTGGGCGTGTGAAACACGGATTTCCGGTTCTCCTATGCTCTCAGAGGGGAAAACGTCAAGGGCAGCCTTCTGAACTGCTGTGATGAAGTTCTGATGGCTGATGGTAAGTGTATTGTCGGCCCAGGTGGGCACGACGCAACGGTTCTTGAGGTCATACAGCGAGATTTGGATGCTGTTGCCTTCGATGAAGTGAGGTCGGTCTTGCTGAAAGCCTTCCTCGACTGATACTTCTTCGTAGTCTGCGTATTCGACTGTTGAAGGAAAGTTGGTTCTGGAAACGACGATCTGCTGAGATGCCGATTCCTGCGGTAAAGTTGTTTTTGTCATTGTTTTGATGGTTTTATAGGGTTTGTGTTGGGTTAAATAAAAGACCTGGAATCCTATGGATGTACCTCTTCGGCTATTCCTTGGAATTCCAGGTCGATGGTAGTCAGGAGCAATTAATGATGCTCCACGTGCGTGCTAGATCCTACGGCTCTTCGCCCGGATCTTTCTTGGGCTGGTTCAGCAGTTTCTCGATGATGAAAAGAATGATGCTGATGATCGGGCCCATTTTGTGAATTAGTTTTTTCATTGAGTTGTGATAATGATGGGTAAAATGTTGGAATAGTTGGTTCTATATATAAGGATTTGAAGCGTCCCTGTATTGCGCTCCCAGATGGCAGAAGAGCATTGCTTCCAACGATCAGAATGCTCCTTGTGGATGGTGGATTGTTTGTCTGTGGTGAGTTGACAGTATATTGCCTATCTGACCGCAAACAGGTATATATAACGCACGTTAACCCCTTAACGTTAAGGCTTAACAACAAGGTTAACATATATTCAATGAACTGATATACAACGATATATGCATTAACAAGCTGTTAAAGCTGTTAAGGGGGTAATACACACAAAAAAAAGAGGTCATCTCTGGCCTCTTTTTTGCTTGATGAGTGGAAATTATTAGCTAACGTAGCCCTTCTCTTTCATTTCTTCGAACAAGCGCTTAACTTGTTGAGCACTGTCTAGGCCGTATCGTTTGCCCCATTTCTCATTTCTGACAATGGAGTTATAACCATATCCATTGACGCCAGGCTTGTAACTGTTATACATCTGGAGTGCGACATTCAATGGAACGCCCTTGATGGTAACTGTACTCTGTGGCTGAGGATCCTGTTGTTCTGGTTTCACATATTCTGCAGATCGGTTGGACTCACGCTGGAGGTTATGCTTGGCACCGAACTTGTGGATGAAACGCTCGATACAGAAGTCGGCAACATAGATGGTCAAGTCTGTCACAGCCTTCCGCTTCTCAACCTCCGTCTCCGTGGGCTGCCCCCAAAGCATATGGATGATTATAGCAGCATGGAAGGCAATGGTTGCGGCTCGCGTACGTATGTCCTTGCGGGCTGAATTGCCATCCTTCTCAAAAAGGTCATACTGAGCGTCCAGCCACTTCTTCAAGGCAGCATTCACATAATCGAGATCAATTTCTGTTTCAACACTGGCAATGTCTATGCCGTTATCCGTGTGATAGCAATACTTGTCGTGCCACTCGTCAATCTGGTCTCGAATCTTATCAAGATCCTGCCCCTGTGGCATATTCAGAGTTGCAATCTCACGTCCGTTTTCGGGAATAGTCGTCCAGATGATTCGGGAGGCCGTACCTCCTTCAATCTCCTTGTCGATGAATTTCTCTACAGCTTCATTTGTGCCCGTGAAGACCCCGTTGAGATATACTGGGAACGTGCCTGTTGCACTGGCTTTGGCTTTTGTGTTTTGGTACACGAGACCGTTCTCGAAGGCCTTACGGAGGTGTTCGTAGGACAAGCCGCTTTGCTTCTTGAGGGCATCGATAACAGCATCGATCTCTGTCTCAAGGATAAGCATGTGTACACCCTGGTTAGAGGCAGTTACATCGTAGAACTTAGATAGGGTGGTGTTGATACCCAAGTTCTGGATGATATTGTTTGACTTCCCCTTGGACAACTTGGCAATGTCGATTTCGATAAGACGTTCGAACAGGCATTTGTAGAGAGTCTCGAATTTGCTCTTACCCGAACCGAAAGGAGCTTCGACGATGCTCAGCAGGCTAGGTGAATGCATAACACCATCGAGGTACACGGAACGTACTTTGGAGAAGCACAAGGCACCGAGCTCAGCAAAGAGTGCCATTGTCATTGCATCCTCATAGCCCTTGGGACAACCCTGGATGATTTGCGCAAGGAATGGAGGAAGCTTAGGCATGCTATAGTTCTTGTGGAAGTCGTCTGCCCAAGTCTGAGGTTTGACAGCTTCATCTTGTGGAACGTCGGCTGCTGGTGATGGTGTGGGAGCAGGTTCAGGTTTCTCGTCTTTCTTGTTGCTGAACTCGTTCTTGATACTGTAAGCTGCGTACATGAATGCTGTTCCTGCGGCAAGCAAGAACCCTAATTCTTTGCGTTGGACATCGATTTCATGTCCCCAAAATTTTAATTTCATGTTTTTACTTTTTGAATAAATTATATACCTTCTTTCCAATGATAACGACTCCTGCTGCGGAAAAGGTCAACAGTAAAATATCGTTTGCCTTATCCATAAATGAATCCCAAGACCCATTTCCATTGCCAACGGACGCGGATGTTTGAGACGAATTGGTCACACCCTGCATCTCAGCAGAACGGGTTGCACTAGCTACCTGAGCTGGATTAGCCTGAATAATATTCATATCTGTTTCCTGTTAATTAGACATTTTGGTAAAACAATCCAGGGCCTTCTTGGTCTTGCCCTCGGATGGTGAACCGGCATTGACATCCGAGGTTGCGGTAGAAAGACCTGCGCATGGTTGAGCTACACTTGCAGTAGCACTTGCCTGATCGCTGTAATCCAGATCAGTAGGATTGATCACTAGTGCAGAAACCATGTCCTGCATGGGTTGCTCTGCTGTGAGAGCGGGGGTAGTATATTTTTTCATTTTGTTAATATTATAATTATTTAGTTAAGAGTGATGCAATAAAAAAAAGACTGCTGGAGAGCCACGGCTCTCCAGCAGTCTCATTAACCAGATGAACTGGTGTAAGAAAGCGGAGGCCTCTTTCAATTATCAACAATAATTATGTCACAAATATGGGATAATTACCCATATTTGGAATTGACATACTGTGTAAGATATGAAAGAGGCCAATTAATATAAAGTCCGCGTATAAGGCCTCTGTTACTTTTTGGCGGACTTGCGCCTTCGAAAAGGCGTCACTTTTTATCTGCAAATAGTGTGCCGCAGTATAACTGACGCAAGGAGTCTTGACAATTTGTCAGACTTTTTCTCTCTCATTGTGAAAGAGGCTATGTGAATGATGCTGTTTCAAATTAATCAATCCGCACCTCTCTCGCCATGAATTTCTTACTAATGAATAAGTAAAGAACTATGTTTATAGATTATTTCACAAACCTATTTAGGTTTTTCACATCTGAGCCGATAGACCCAGAAGTGAGCCAGTAGTAGAAAGCAGCATTGGTGAAAGAAGACCATTCTGGCGTAAAGAAAGCTGCTGATGAAGATGTTGTTGTCGATAACGACAAACCTTTCCTATCAGACGACATACGAAGCCTTGAGGATAGATTCGGGTGTTTGTATTCGGGCATGGTGATTGAGACGGACTTGCATGAGATGCTGAGTCTATGCCCAAGGCAGAGACGTAGAAGTGATGCTTACAACAGCCTCGTAAACTATCTTGGACGTGAACATGGTGTAACTCTGCTTATACAATCTAGGAAATCAATTAAACAACAAGAACATGAGCAAGAATAAGAAAAAAATTTAGGTGGGGTCAATCAAATTGGCTCCAAACGGACAGAATCAGTTTGAAGGTATCGTATATGCCCACAAACTTAACGCGACGAATGAATACTACGTCGGTGAAACTACGAATTAGGATTTGAGATTGAGTGTTTGGAACAGTTAGAAGTCTTCTTATGGCGGTCAGAAGATCAAGAAAGCCAGGGAAGAATTCGGGATTGATGATTCGATATGGTCCTATGCTGTTCTGGAGACCGTTACTGCTGACAGCAAAGAAGAACTTGACGCCAAATTGAAGGAACGAGAAAGTCATTGGATCAAGGAACTCGATTCAGTAGAGCACGGCTTCAACGCGAACTATGGAGGTCGTGGTATGACAGGACTTGCATTAACTTAGGAGCACAAAAAAAAGATTGGTAAAGCCAATAGCCGGAAGATCACTGTTTAGTTCGATGACAAATTACCCATGGACTTTTAGTCTTAGAAAGAAGCCGCAAAATAGCTAAACATGAGCGAGGCTTCCATTTCAAATTATGCTAGGAATGGAAAACACAATGACCGAGGAGGTTGGAAGATTGTGTGATAATCGGTGTTTGCCTATCCTCTACACATTATATATAATATATAGGGGAGGTTTAAGAAAAAAAAGAGACGGGATAACCCGTCTCAATTTTTTTGTTTAAGTTAGATGGCCAATAGCCATAACGATCACTTTAGCCTGTTCTTTTGCACCAAGGTGTCAAGTGGAATCAACAATCAGCCAAGGATAATAGGCTTTTGGTTGGTTCGTCCTTTGGTTGATTACTGAATATTTGGCCAAGTGGGTGTCTATGCGTATATTTACGCGCCAATTGCTCTGATCAAGGAGTGGAAGATACGACCTTTACACCTCTGTGCATTCGGTTTCGGATTCAGATATTCCTCTCCGGGTAACGACCTATCATGTCATAAAATGACTTGATTGTTCACACGGACTAAGTTAAAAAATGATCATACTATGGGAAAAAAAGACTTTAATGAATTTCTCGATATGTTTGCAGATGTAATAGCAAACAAGGTGGTTGAAAAACTAAATCTCGCTTACCCCGAGTCTTTTGAAGGCAAGAGTAGGCACGAGAAAGAGTATCTGAACGTTCAAGACGTCTGCAAGCAGCTCCACATCTCCAAGGCAACCCTCTATCGTCATCGTGACCTCGGCTTTCTCAAACCGTCACTGTATGTCGGTCGTAAACCACTCTTTACGAAGAAGGATATTGAGGACTATCTGAAGGTCTTCAACCGTGATGATCCATCATCAATTAAGTAAAAAGATACCAGCTGTAGCACACTAAGCAGTACTGGCAGAAGTACAATAGATGTTTGAGCGCTATGTAGCTATCCATAATTGATATTACTCAATTTGTTCTAGATACGCTCTCATTGTAGCATCAATTGCCGAGTATTGGAATTTAATAATCCTTTCTATTTTGCCAAATACATAAGGATCCATCTGGGTTACTTCCCAATCCTTTAGCTCATCCAAATCCATTTCCTCGTTTACATAGCTGAGGTTTGTCCCCTCAACAAACAAGGTGTGAAAATACACTATATTATTGCGAATATCGGTTATTCTTGAAAAGTTTACGACTTGGAGACTCGTGTAATCAGATAGATGGCAGCAACCAATCTCAAATTTGTATGGTTGAAGATGTTCTTTGGGTTTCAAGCGCATAACTGTATCATAGGCTTCCTTATAGCCGTTATACAACTTGTCGGACACATCGGCTGGGACTTCCTTGATTGCTGTGGTCTCTGAGAATTTCAGTTCACAGTCCCCAAATCCAGCAATTTTCTCCCCTTGAACTTCATAGGCATACACTGCATCTATGACATAGGTTTCATCGGATAGTTTTAGAATCCTGCCCAGATAACAATCGCCGTCAGACTTCACTAAATAACAATGGCCCTTTTCCATACATTCAGAATATAAGGATCTCGATAAAAAACTTCATTCTAGCGCAGGCAAATCTAATTATTTTCTTTCAATCTTCACGCATTTATCACCAAAAAAAGTGTTTTTATCCCCCAAAATATTCACTTTTTGCTCAAAAATGAACCATTGTATTCAAAAAATAATTAATTTTGGCCCATTCAAACATACTCACCATCCCATGCAGATTAACCTTATTGATATATCTGAGGACGAGATCTTCGAGCGGATGCCCGAAGTTCTTAATACGTTATTACGCGACCACACGTTATCTGGCACTGAGCCGGATACGTTCAGGCATATCAAGTGGGGAACACGGGATTATGAAGCGCTTGGCAAGGGGTTCCAGGAGAATGATCCCATCGAGATACAATCCATCACCGGTAAATACGGCAAGGTCATACAGCCGCATATCTGCAAGACAAAGGAGGTGAAGCGTACCCGAATCAAGGCTAAGGCAGAGGTGTTCACACCAAGCTGGATCTGCAACGCCCAGAACAATCTCGTCGATCGTGCATGGTTTGACGGGAAGGATATGTTCAATACTGAAAATCCTGATCACACCTGGACTGTTACCCAAAGTCCCATCCCCTTCACAAAGCCGAATCACCGCTGGCGCGATTATGTCAACGCCCCACGTATGGAAGTGGCTTGTGGCGAGGCTCCATATATTACCAGCCGTTACGATACGACTACTGGAGAATTCATCCCTACCTTGCAACGCATCGGATTCCTTGACCGTAAGCTGAGGGTCGTTACGGAGAATTGCCGAACCACAAAGGAATGGATCTATTATGCAAAAGCAGCCCTCCACAGCTGTTATGGCTTCGAATGGCAGGGTGACAATCTGCTTTTGGCTCGTGAAGCCGTATTGTACACCACTATCGAATGGTTCCTTTCAGCCTTTGACCGAATGCCCATGAAGCAGACCATCAACCACTGGGCCTACATCATCTCCT
>JAEEUA010000125.1 GCA_016286775.1 Bacteroidales bacterium | reverse complement strand
GGCAAGGACCAGCTGCAGCATCTCGAAATGGCACGCAACTTCGCCGTACGCTTCAACCATTACTACAAGGTCGATTTCCTGGTCGAACCGCATCCCTACGAAGCCAAGGGCGAACCCATCAAAATCCCCGGCCTCGACGGTAGCGGCAAGATGGGCAAGAGCGAAGGCAACTGCATCTACATCAACGACGACGACAAGACCGTCATCAAGAAGTTCAAGAAGGCCGTCACCGACATGACTCCCACCGAGCCCAACTCCGAGATGAACGAGCCCATCAAGAACCTCTTCTACTTCCTCAAGCTCACCAGCACCCAGGAGATCTACGACCAGTACCTCGCCGCCTGGAACGACTGCTCGATCCGCTACGGCGACCTCAAGATGCAGATCGCCGAGGACGTCCTCAAGGTCACCCGTCCTATCCGCGAACGCTACGAAGCCATCTACGCCGACACCGACTACCTCAACAAGGTTCGCCAGATGGGTGCCGAAAAAGTCCGCCCCATCGTCCACGAGATCACCAGCCAGATGCGCGAAATCATGGGCATCCGCCCATTCTAACCCCCGGCCTCCGCGGCAGCCGTCCATGGCCGCCTCGCCTTCGTCCCGCCTTCGCCTCTCCCCCTGTCCCCGCGGCAGCCGTCCTTGGCACCCTCAAATCCCCCTCCCATGCACATCCGCCAGAAACTGTTCTTCCTGAATCACAGCTACAACACCGCATTCTTCCTCAGTCTGCTGTGCTATACCTTGTCGTTGTGCTTCGTCAGCATCAAATCCTGCACCAGCAGCACGGAGATCCACGGCTTCTTCGCCCTGCTTTTCGGCTGGATGTCGTTCGGTCTGAACGGCCTCTTCCTCAGCTGGCTTGCCAACATCTTCTACGTCATCAGTTCGTGTGTCGTCATCCGCAAGGCCAAGAGCCTCTTCTGGCTTTCATTTCCTCTGCCCGTGCTCGGACTGTTGATATTCTGCAGCAAGACGATTCCCGACCTTGAAACGGGACAGGACAGACCATTCACGCTCTCTACGGGTTATTGGCTCTGGTATGCAGCACTCCTGCTCATGACACTCGCCTGCATCCTCCTGCGCGTGCGGAATGCACGGAAGGAACCCGACTACTCCCGCCGGTTCGCGGCTTAGCCCCCGTCGGTCCCTCTGTCACAAATACGCAAAAAATGAACGACCAGCATGCATCTTCAGCATGCTGGTCGTTTCGTTTCGATTCAAGCGTCATCCGGCTATCCCTGCGTATCGTCGGGGATGATCTTCCGCTCCTCAAAGTCGAGGCGAAGCAGATAGACGCAGCTGACAAGCCACATCCCCACAGGGACGGCAGCAATAAGGGCAAAATAAGTGATTCGGATATTCTCGTCGATGAAGAGCACCACCGGCGTAGCCACAAAGCCGATCAGGGCGAGAACCAGCGACGCCTGCAGCAGTCGCCCGAACTTCACCACATCGCGGTTCACATACAGGGCAATGGCATTGAGCGCACAGCTGAAGGGGATGGCCAGCACAAAGCCCAGCAGGGCAATCACGAGGATCATATCCCGCGTGGAGAGCGGAGCCTGAGACGAAGTGAATTCGTCATATCCCGCGCCCGTCGGCTCTTTGGTGGCATAGCACACGATGAAGACGAGCAGCATCAGCGCCATGATGACCAGGAAAGCCTTGGCAAGCCTTACGGAAATAAGAAGGGAGTCTTTCATGCAATGACGGCAATGGGACAAAAGAAACCGACCAGAGCAGCAATTTGTCTTGCACTCTGGCCGATTGTTCTGCATCTTTGTCCTCGACCTTACTTGTTGACCTGGTAGTAGGGGGTATTGTAGGTCAGGCGGATACCATTCTCGGTGCGCGAGAGGAGCAGCGTCGTGCCGTCGTCGTCCACTTCGTAGAGGTAGCCGGACTCGGTGTTCGAAACCTGATGATAGATGATGTTGAGCAGCTGGGCGTTCTCCACGAAAGCGTTGGTGCTGGCATTAGGCACGTCAACGATGAGCTGGCCGATATGATTCTTCTCGGTCACATCAACGAGGTTGAACGACAGGTTGATCTTGGTACCCTGGCAGAGACCAGTGAGCACGTTGGGATTCTCGACCGTAGCCACGTAGTTCTTCTTCGAGATAGCACGGGTGATGTCACCCACATTGCCATTGAGATCGATGCCATCGAACTTGAATGCATAGGCATTGACACAAGCTACAAGAGCGAGAATGAAAACAACAATTTTTTTCATAATTAGTAATATTGGTAAGTAATATATTGTATTCTCATGCAAAAATCGGGTGCAAAGATAAGGAATCTTTACCAAATAATCCAAACATTTAGACAAATTGCTTGTAAATACTTCTTGTACATCCCGAATTTGCACAACGTGCTTAGCAAATTGCAATCAGTTTCGGAACCAATAGGTCATCAAGGGGCCAAAATCAGTAGATACGCTGGCGCAATTCCTGCACACGCTCGTCGGTGATGTAGTCGTCGTATTCGGTGCGCTTGTCGATGATTCCCTTGGGACCAAGCTCGATGACGCGGTTGCAGATGGTCTGGATGAATTCGTGGTCGTGGCTCGACATGAGGATCACGCCGCGGAAGGTCTGCAGGTTGTTGTTGAAGGCCTGGATCGACTCGAGGTCCAGGTGGTTGGTCGGTGAGTCGAGGATCAGCGTGTTGGCATTCTTCATCATCATGCGCGCAATCATGCAGCGTATCTTCTCGCCGCCCGACAGGACGCTGGCCTTCTTCAGCACCTCCTCCTCGCGGAAGAGCATGCGGCCCAGGAAGCCCTTGATGTAGATTTCCGACGTGTCGCTCGAGAACTGGCAGAGCCAGTCCACCATGTTGAGGTCCGTGTTGAAGAACGAGCTGTTGTCGAGGGGCAGATAGGCCGTGGTGATGGTCTGTCCCCAGTTGTAGGTGCCGTCGTGGTCTTCGTCGAGGCCGTTGATGATCTCGAACAGGGCGGTCATGGCACGCGGGTCGTGCGAAAGGAAGGCCACCTTGTCGCCCGGCTCGATCTGGAAGTTCACGTCATTGAAGAGGCGGGTGCCTTCCACCGTCTTGCCCAGGCCATGCACTTCGAGCACCTTGTTGCCCACCTCGCGTTCGGGGGTGAAGATGATGCCCGGATAGCGGCGTGTCGAAGGCTGGATCTCCTCGATGTTGAGTTTCTCGAGCATCTTCTTGCGGCTGGTGGTCTGCTTCGACTTGGCCACGTTGGCCGAGAAGCGGCGGATGAACTCCAGCAGCTCCTTCTTCTTCTCCTCGGCCTTCTTGTTGGCCATCTGCTGCTGCTTCAAGGCAAGCTGCGACGACTCGTACCAGAAGCTGTAGTTGCCGGCGAAGAGCGTACACTTCTTGAAGTCGATGTCCACGGTGTGGGTGCACACCGAGTCGAGGAAATGGCGGTCGTGGCTCACCACAAGCACGGTGTGCTCGAAGCCCTGCAGGTAGTTCTCGAGCCACATCACGGTGTCGAGGTCAAGGTCGTTGGTGGGCTCGTCGAGCAGCAGGTTGTCGGGATTGCCGAACAGGGCCTTCGCCAGCATCACACGCACCTTCTGCTTCGCCGAGATGTCGCTCATCATCATGTAGTGAAGGTCCTCCTTGATGCCAAGGCCAGAAAGCAGGGCTGCAGCGTCTGCTTCGGCGTTCCAGCCATCCAGCTCCGCGAACTTTTCCTCGAGCTCGGCGGCACGCATGCCGTCCTCCTCGCTCATCTCGGGCTTTTCGTAGATGGCATTCTTCTCCTCCATGATCTCGTAGAGCACGGTGTTGCCGCGCAGCACCGTATCGAGCACCGTATATTGGTCGTACTTGTTGTGATCCTGCTCGAGCACGCTAAGGCGCTCGCCCGGGCCCATCTCGAAGGTGCCGCGCGTCGGATCAAGCTCGCCACTCAACACACGTAGGAAGGTCGATTTGCCGGCACCGTTGGCACCGATGATACCATAGCAGTTGCCAGGCGTGAACTTTAGGTTTACATCCTGAAAGAGGATTCTCTTTCCAAACTGAACTTGTAGATTGTTGACTGTAATCACGTTTATTGTATTTTTTTGTTATTTTTTCCAAACTATCTCAGAGTCTTCCGATTACTCCGAGTACTCCGATAGCTCTCAAAACCTTACCCCCAGGCTCACATTAATCATGCGCCCCGTCAGGTAGTTGGGCACCGCGTAGGTCGGGTTGCCGCGCGTCGAGCCGTCGTTGCCGATGACAGTCACCCAGTAGTAGGAGTTGGTGTTGTCGATGTCCATCAGGTTGAAGACATCCACACCGAGTGTCATCTCCTGGATGCGACGCCAGAGGCCGCGGTTCATGAACCGGTTGTGCTTGGCGTCCCAGACGTGCGTAGCACCCAGATCGACACGCTTGTAGGCCGGAGTGCGGAAGATGCCCGCCTTGCGTCCGCCTTGTGGGCTCGAGAAGGGCAGACCGTCGTTGAAGACGCCGCGCAGGAACACGCGCCAGTCGTCATGCCCCGGGTAATAGTCGCTGAAGAAGAGGCCGATGCCGTACCGTTGCTCGGTCGGACGCGCCGTCTTCAGGCCGTCGTAGGTCTCCTTGCCGTTCATCAGCGAAAGGCTGAGCCACGAGTCCGTGCCTTCGACAAACTGTCCGAAGATTTTCGCATCGATGCCCGTGACGTACGCCGAACCCTTGTTCTCGCCCGCATAGCGAATCTGCACGTTATCGACGATGTAGGGGATGTAGTTCGTGATGCCCTTGTAGTAGCCCTCGACCGTGAACTTGAACGGCCGCTCGTAGGCCTTGAACGTGTGGTCCCACCCTAAGATGACCTGCCACGAGCGCTGCGACCGGATATCCTGGTTCATCTCGACCATCTGGTTGCCGTCGGCATCGGTGTAGCTCAGGCGGTATTCCTTGTAGAAGGGCGACTGGTAGTAGAGCCCTGCCGCGATGCGTGCCTGCTTGTTGCGGTCCTTGCCGAAGGTGTAGCGCAGCGAAGCGCGGGGCGACACGAGGAGCTCCTCGTTGAACGACCAGTAGCTCAGGCGCACACCGCCCTGCAGCAGGAAACGGCCGCCGTAGGCATCCCATCCGTAGGTGTCCTGCACAAACAGCGAGAGGCGTGTCGTGGTACCCTTGTAGGCCGAATGCAGGTTCTCCACCACCCGAAGCTTGCCCGGATCGCGCGGCAGGCTGTAGCTCACCGAGTCGCGGCGTTCCCATTCGGCAATCTTGTCGTCGATCTTCTCGCTCTGCACGGTCAGTCCGTACGAAAGCCGGTTGCGGGCAATCTGCGTGTTGCCCTTGAGCGACAGCGCCATCACCCGTGCCTGCAGGTAGTTGCGGGCATGTTCCATGTAGCGGCCCACACCAAGGCCCGCCTGGCTCACCGAAGCCGCCTGGTCCATCCAGTATTCGCCCGAGATGTCGTAGGTCACCTCCTCGTCGGTCAGGAAGGCCGAAGCCATCAACTGCAGCCGGGTGTTCCGCAAGCCGTTGTATCCCAAGGTCAGGGCACCGAAGTAGGTGTCGAACTGGTCTTTCTCGTGACCATCGAAATAGACCTTGAAGCTGTGGGCGACCTCGTTGGTGCCGAAGGTCGTCTCGCGGCTCTCGGGGGTGAAGCGATAGTCATTCACCGCAATGTTGCCCAGGAAGTTAAGGTCCCACTTCCCATTCGGACCGAACGTCCAGGTCAGGAACGTCTGGTAGTCGAAGAAGATAGGGTCGTACTCGCCCTGCGTGTCCAGCGAATTGAGGATGGTCGCATTGCGCTTGTAGCGAAGGCCATGGAGCTGCGTGAAGCTGCCGATGCACTGGCCCAGCGAGGCATTGCCGCCCGTCAGGCTGAGCATAGCCTCGGCGTCGAATTCCTCCGGACGACGATAGGTGATGTCGAGCACCGAACTCATCTTGTCGCCATATTCGCTCGAAAAGCCGCCCGTCGAGAAATCCACGGCGCCCACCATGGCAGGATTGATGAACGACAAGCCTTCCTGCTGCCCGCTGGCGATGAGCTGCGGACGATAGACCTCGATACCGTTCACGTAGATCAGGTTCTCGTCGAACGAACCGCCGCGCACGTTGTATTGCGACGAAAGTTCGTTGTTCATGTTCACGCCCGCCTGTGTACCGATCAGGTCCTCGATGGCATTGCCGCTGGTCGAACGCATGTTGCGGACGTTCTCCACCTTGATGTGCTCCATGTTGCCCGGCGCCGTCTGCCGCTCGGCGGTAACCTCCACGTCGTTGAGCACCGACTGGTTCGGTCGCATCTGCACGTTGAGCATCAGCCGGCGCGCACCCCGCTCATTCGGTTTGACCGCCCGGGTGTTCACCACCCGTTCCTCGCGCTTGTACCCCAGCGAAGTGAAGATGACGCGCAGCGTGTCCGAATCGGCCACCTGCAGCTCATATTCGCCCTTGAAGTTGGTCAGCGTGCCAATGCTCCCGCGCAGCAGCCGCACATGGACAATGTCCATCGGCTGCCCCATCTCATTGGTCACCGTGCCATAGATCCGCACTTGGGCCCTCAGCCCCGGCACCGCCATCCAGGCAACCAGCACCCACATTATTATATTACGCACACGCATGTATTATCAGCCAATCAATATCGTCCCTCGCGTCCGTGTCTCCGTGGCAGCCATCCTTGGCTGCCCTCCATTACATTAACGTATCACCACGCTTTTTATTATGTCCCCCCCCAACTTTTCGTTGAGGAGCGTGCGGATCACCGTTCGCTGCATCATGATATCGTTCTTCAGCGAAGGCGACTTGAGGGTCACGAACAACGTCCCCGACTGCAAATGGATGCGGTCGGTCTCGAGGGTGATGCGGTCGCCAAGGACCTCCTGCCACACCTCCGCAATACGCGACTCGAAAACGTGGTTCTCGAGCTGCGTCATCTTGAGATACTCCCGCAGGATCTCCCCAATCGATTGTTCGTTCTTTCGTTTCATTGTTTTCTATCTTTTCCAGCGCCTCCAGATTCTCTAGAGCATCTAGAAGATTATTTCTCCGCCACAGCCTCATACCCCCCGTCACGAACCTGGAACAGCTTATAGCTCTCCGTACAGCGGTCGATGATGCGGTCCAGATACTCGCGGTTCGTGTCGGTGATGAAGATCTGCCCGAACCTGTCGCTCGCCACCAGGCGGATGATCTGCTCCACCCGATCGCCGTCCAGGCGGTCGAAGATGTCGTCCAGCAGGAGGATGGGCGCCGTGTGGCCCATCCGACGCAGGAAGTCGAACTGCGCCAGCTTGAGCCCGACGAGGAACGTCTTGTTCTGGCCCTGCGAACCCAGTTGCTTCATCTGGTAGTCACCGATCTGGAAGCACAGGTCATCCTTGTGCGACCCGCGCGTAGTGTAACCCAGCGCCAGGTCGCGACTGCGCACCGCATTCAGCAGCGGCATCAGGCTCGTCCCGCCCTCGAAGTGCGAAGTGTAGGTGATCGACACCCGTTCGCGGTCCATCGAAACCTGGCTGTAGAACTCCTGGAAGACCGGGATGAAGTCGTCCACAAACTGCCTGCGGGCGGCATAGATCTGCTGGCCATAGAAGTCCATCTGCTCCTCGCAGGCCTGGTAGAGCAAGGGGTCCGTGCACGGAGGGTCCTGCTTCAGCAGGCTGTTGCGCTGTAGCAGCGCCTGGTTGTAGCGGATCAGGGCGTTCAGATAAGGCTTGTTGAACTGGCTGATCACCATGTCCATGAACTTGCGCCGCTCCTCGCTCCCGCCCTGCAGCAGCACGTTGTCCGAAGGCGTCAGCAGGACGATGGGCAGCAGGCCGATGTGGTCGCTCAGGCGCTGGTACTCCTTCCCTGCCCGCTTGAACGACTTCTTCGAATGCAGCTTGTAGCCACAACGGATGTCCTCGGGCTGCCCGCCCAGCTCGTACCGGCCGTTGAGCATGAAGAAGTCCTCGCCATGCGTCATCACCTGGCTGTCCGTCATGCCATTGAACGACTTGCAGAACGAAAGGTAATGGATAGCATCCAGCAGGTTGGTCTTGCCCATGCCGTTCTTGCCCACCAAGCAGTTCACGCCCGGCGAAAAGGTGAGGTCAGCCTCACGGATGTTCTTATAGTTGACGATACTAAGATACTCCAGTTTCATACGCGGATTTTGGCCAAATTATCCAGTTTATGTCGAAAAACTTGTAAATTGACGTTGCAAAGATACGAATTTTTGGGGTAAAATACGAATTTTAAACATTTTTTTCGTAAAAATTATTGTTTATTCAACTAAAATCCCTAAATTTGCGCCGCTAAATATGCAAATAATAAAAAACAACATATAGACATGGCAAAAAAAGAAATCAAAAAGGTCGAGGAAACAGTCATCGACCAGCCAATCAGCAAAATTGAGGAGGCCCTTCAGAAGAAGGAGAACCAGAAGATGATCATCTATGGCATCATCGCGATCATCCTCTTCGTTGCCATCATCTTCGGATGGCGTTGGATGTCGCAGCGCAACAATGAGAATGCACAGAACGAAATCTGGAAATCCGAACTCCTCTTTGACCAGGGTCAGTACGAGCAGGCCCTCGATGGCTTCGAGGCTGTCATCGAAGAATATGGTTCAACCCGTGCCGGCAACACCGCCAAGGCCTATGCAGGTCTCTGCAGCAAGAACCTCGGCAACTACGAGGACGCCATCAAGTTCCTCCAGGACTTCGACGGCAACGACAACGTGATTGCCCCCGCTATCCTCAGCGCCCTCGGCGACTGCTACGTTGACAAGGAGAACCCCGACTACAGCAAGGCCGCACAGACCTTCGAGCAGGCAGCCAAGGCCGCCAACAACGCACAGTATTCGCCCCTCTTCCTTCGCAAGGCAGGTCTCGCCTACGAGGCTGCAGGCGACCAGAAGAACGCGCTCAAGACCTATCAGAACATCAAGGACAATTGGGCCGAGACATCCATCGCCCAGTCCATCGACAAATACATCGAACGAGTTAAGTAACTTTTCAATTGCAACTATCGATCCGATAATTGTTAATTGTTAATTATTAATTGTTAATTCAAATGAGTGACCCTGTGGCGGCGGAATGCCCCGCGAACAGTACAGACGCTAGCATTGGTATAGTAGTTTCTGAATGGCATCCAGAGATCAGTAATGCACTCCTCGACCAGGCTGTAAAAAAGCTCGAGCAGTGCGGAGTAATGAGGGAAGACATCTACATCAGTCACGTGCCCGGAGCCATGGAGCTCCCGTTTGGTGCCCGACAGATGAACAACATGATGGAACCGAGTGCCGTGATCATGATTGGCAGCGTAGTGCGCGAAAACAATCCCCACTACGACATCATCTGCCAGACATTGAGCCGCAGCATCACCCACCTCAACCTCCACGGCGACATCCCGTTCATCTTCGGCGTTGTCACCACCGATACGCTCGAAGATGCCCAAAAGCTGACACAGGAAGGTGTCGGCGCACAAAGCGCCCTCGCCGCACTCAAGATGGTCAACATGATGGCCTCGCTCGTCAATCAGTAGTCCCATCCACACATCCCTTGGCGGAACCCCCGAAGGCCCCTAGCGGGTATTCACGCTTCCGCTAATCTCTGCGAAATTAGCTCAGTTGGTAGAGCATTGGCTTCCCAAGCCGAGGGTCGCGGGTTCGAGTCCCGTATTTCGCTCCCATTCAATCCGCTAAACGTCAGGTAGTCATGCGACGTTTAGCGGATTTGTTTGTTATATATTGGCAAATGTTTGACAAAAAATAAACAAAAATGGCTGGGATTACTCTTCTCTACCTTGCTGTTTTGGGGAAGTACCGACAAAATACCACATGACTATCCAAAAGACGATTACGGAGATAAAAGCCACGGTGAAAGTTGTGTCAGAAAACAGGTCACGTTTCGAGAAATTCACAAAGCCATGAAATGCAGCGCATAATAGCAATGAATGGGTTTCACTCACCACCTTTCCTATTCCCCATGAAGCGAAAAGCAGAAGCAGAAAGAATGGCAAAACACTTCGCAGGGTTAAATCTAAATGCCACAGGAACCACATCACCGTGATGATAAGTACATACTGCCACACAGGCAAATTCCTGAGTTCATATTGCAAAAATCCTCGCCAACCATATTCTTCCAAAAGCCCATAAGCAAATGCCCAAAAACATGTCACGCCGAGG
>JAEEUA010000006.1 GCA_016286775.1 Bacteroidales bacterium | reverse complement strand
CACCGTGTGGAATGTGACGGGTGACGGTGACTGTCTTGCCATCGGTGGCAATCACTTCATTCATGCCATGCGTCGTAACATCGACCTCAATATCATCCTCTTCAACAACAAGATCGACGGCTTGACCAAAGGCCAGTATTCACCCACTTCCGACCGTGGTCTTGTCACCAAGTCATCGCCTTGGGGCACCGTGGAGGATCCTTTCTGTCCTGCCGAGCTGTGTATCGGCGCTCGTGGAACCTTCTTCGCCCGTGCCATCGATGGTGACATCAAGAACAGCATTGCAGCCATGAAGGCTGCCGTGGGGCACAAGGGTGCATCCGTGGTCGAGATGCTTTGCAACTGTGTTATCTTCGCCGATGGCATCCACAAGCTCGTCACTGATCCCGCCGTGCGTGCCGACAAGACCATCCTCCTCGAGGACGGCAAGCCGATGATCTACGGAAAGAACCGCGACAAGGGTCTTGTACTCGATGGATGGAACATCAAGTCGGTCACCATTGGGGAGAACGGCATCACCGAAAAAGACTTGCTCGTTCACGATGCGAAGATGGTCGATCCGACCTTCCACCTCAAGCTCGCCATGATGGGCTATAGCCCTTATGGGTATGCTGGCGCTACCGACGAACTGCCAATCGCTCTCGGCGTAATCCGCAATGTAGAAGGTATGTCCTACGACGAGGCTGTGGCCGGACAGATTGAGGAAGTGAAAGGCAAGAAGAAGGCCCGCACCTTGCGCGAATTGCTGCTTTCGGGTGATACTTGGGAGGTGAAATAAGCTGACATAATCTTTGATTATACTTTTATGCCCCGAACGTCCTTTCTCGTTCGGGGTGTTTTTTATATCATAAAAAAGGTCGATTTTGTACGTTTTATGTTAAAATGGGGAGAAAATGAAATATTTTTTAATGAAAATTGAATAAAATTTTGGAATCAAGAGTGAAAAACACTATCTTTGCACCTACGAAAATACACTTTGACTTTCATTTGTACACACAATTATAACAACTAATGAACTTTAACCAATTCCGAAAAGGAGCAAGGATTCCCACCATCGCATTGTTGACGATGTTGGGCTTTTCGCCATTGCCACAACTGTGGATAGCTCCAACCGCTGCCTATGCGCAGCAGTCCATTGTGAAAGGTACGATCATCGACGAATTCGGCGAGCCGGTTCCAGGAGCCAGCGTCGTGGTCGCAGGTACAACGACGGGTACCATCACGGACTTTGACGGAAACTTCTCACTAAACGTCAAGCCGGGTGCCGAGTTGAGAATTTCTTTTGTGGGTTACGAGACCCAGACTGTCAAGGCCAAGGATGGTATGACCATCCAACTCAGTGAGAACTCTGAATTGCTTGGCGAAGTCGAGGTCGTGGCCTATGGTGTTCAGAAGAAGGTCACCATGACCGGTGCCGTAGCCTCGGTCAAGAGCGAGGACCTCGTCCGCACGTCCGTCGGTTCGGTCAACAACGTGCTGGGTGGTCAGCTCTCAGGTGTCACCACCGTTCAGTATTCGGGTGAGCCTGGTAGTGATGCAGCCGAGATCTTCGTGCGTGGTAAGGCTACCTGGGGCGATGCCGCACCTCTCATCCAGGTCGATGGCGTCGAACGTTCGATGACCGATATCGACCCCAATGAAATTGAGTCGATCTCTGTCCTGAAGGATGCCTCCGCAACAGCCGTGTTCGGTGTGCGTGGTGCCAATGGTGTCGTGCTCATCACGACGCGTCGTGGTCAGGAAGGTAAGGCCAAGATCAGTGTTTCCACTTCTTTCTCGGCACTCAGCCCCACCAAGATGGTCGAGCAGGCCAGTGCTCTTGATTATGCACTCTTCTACAACCAGATGAGTGATAACGATGGTCTGGCGCATCCATTCTCGGATGCAATCGTCCAGAAGTTCCGCGATGGCAGCGATCCCATTCGTTTCCCAAGCACCAAGTGGGCAGACTATATCATGAAGGACTTCACCCTGCAGCATCAGCACAACATCAACATCTCGGGTGGCAACGACCATCTGAAGTATTTCGTGTCGGCTGGTTACTACTATCAGGGCGGTCTTTTCAAGGAGTTTGACATGCCATACGATTACGGTTATCAGTACAACCGTTTCAACTATCGTGCGAATCTTGACCTCAAGGCCACCAAGACCACAACCATTTCGTTCAACGTGGCCGGTAACGTCAACAATGCTGACAAGCCTTACACGGGACAGGGTTCGGCTGGTATGATCAAGAACATCTACTACGCTACTCCATTCTCCAGCCCAGGTGTCATTAATGGACACATGGTCTATACCACTACCGACTACACGGATGGCTTGAACCTCCCGTTCCTCGGCGGTACGGGTATGGCCTACTTTGGCAATGGTTTTATGCAGACCAACAACAACAAGATCCAGATGGACCTTGTGCTCGACCAGAAACTCGAGTTCTGGGGATGGAGCAAGGGACTTAGCTTCAAGGCAAAGGGTTCCTACAACTCGGCGTTTACCGTCAGCAAGCAGGGCGATTCAGGACTGGCTTCGTTCAACCCACTTGTTCAATACGATGAGAGCGGAAACGTCATGTACAATGCCGATGGTACTCCCGTCATCCGTTATCGTCAGAATGGTAACGACACCGATCCTTCCTATCGTTCATCGCAAGGCAAGGCTCGTGACTGGTACGTCGAAGCAAGCTTGAACTACAGCCGCAGTTTCGGCAGGCATACCGTTTCGGCTCTGGCTCTGTACAACCAGTCCAAGCAATACTATTATTCCGGCACTTCCTATCCCGACGTTCCTCGTTCCTACGTGGGCTTTGTAGGCCGTGTTACTTACGACTGGGCCAACCGCTACATGGCTGAGTTCAATATGGGCTACAACGGCTCGGAGAACTTCGCACCCGGTCGCCGCTTTGGTACATTCCCTGCAGGCTCCATCGGCTGGAATATCTCCGAAGAGTCGTGGTGGGAACCTATCAAGAATGTCATCCCGTTCCTGAAGCTGCGTGCATCCGTCGGTCTGGTTGGTAACGACAAGACCGTCACAGCCACCCGTTTCATGTATCTTGCCGATCCCTACATCACCGATCAGGATGGCTTGATGACCAACTGTCTGACTTCGCCGCTTACGAACACCTATGCCTATCAGTTCGGCAATGGTGCTCCCTCCAACGATCCCGCTTCGCTCAAGGGCGCTTACGAGAGTGCAAAGAACAATCCCGAGATCGGATGGGAAAAGGCCCTCAAGCAGGACTATGGCTTCGACATTCATTTCTTCCAGGATAAGCTCAACACTTCGTTTGACTACTACTATGAGCATCGAACCGACATTCTTCTGATCGACGGTACTGTGCCTTCCATCATCGGCTTCACCGTTCCTTACGCCAACTTGGGCGAGACCAAGAGCTGGGGTTGGGAAGTATCGGCCAACTGGAACGACAAGATCGGACAGGACTGGCGCTATTGGATCAAGCTGAATCTCTCCTACAACCAGAACGAGATTCTGGAAATGAAGGAGGCTCCCCAGTCGCAGGCCTATCAGTACCAGAAGGGTCACCGCATCGGTTCGCGCTCGATGTATCAGTTCTTCAAGTACTACGAGGGCGAAAAGACCGAGGCCGAGTATAAGGACGCGTTCGGACAGGACTTCCCCGTACAGCTTGTCGGCAAGATTAAGCCTGGTGATTGTGTCTTTGTGGACCTCAACGGCGATGGTCTCATCGACGAGACCGACATGACCCGCGACAATGGCTACACCGACGATCCGCAGTACATGGCGGGTGGTACATTTGGTTTCAGCTGGAAGCGTCTGACATTCAACTGCCAGCTCACCGGCGCCTGGAACGTGAGCCGTTACATTACCGACGTGTTCCGCCAGCCGTTCTTCTGCTCGTCCAACACCACACAGGGCGGCCTGCTCCAGTATCACGTCGATAACACTTGGGTGCCTGGTGTCTATGAGAACCAGGATGCCCTCTATCCACGTGCCACCTGGGCCAATGCCGTACAGAACTATGCAGCTACCGACCTTTATGAGAAGGATGCCAAGTACCTTCGTATCAAGACTGTCTCGCTCGGCTACGACTTCAAGAGCGAATGGCTCAAGCATAGGTTTGGCATCAGCAAGTTCGAGCTGACGCTTTCGGGCTACAACCTCCTCACCTTTACCCCTTACACTTGGGGCGATCCGGAAACCACTGCTTCCAGTGCTCCTTCCTACCCGCTGCAGCGCACCTATACGGTCAGCCTGAATATCGGGTTCTAACAGAAGACTGTGACACATTATATATAATAAATAAGTATAATCATTATGAAACAATATAAAGTTCTACTTGGTGCCGCTGCCCTTCTGTTGGCTTCGAGTGTGGCCTGTACCGATGAGATTGCCGTCGGAGATGCTGCCCTTGACAAAGCTACGAGTTCTACGGCAACCATTGACTCCGTATTTACCAATGCGGAATATGCTCGTCAGTTCCTGATCGGCATCTATTCCAAGCAGTATTACGGACTGCCCTACACCAATGGCGGCACCTATCAGCCCCATGCTGGCAATCCTTACGCCGGCAAGTGGGATGGACTGACCGACTGCTGGCATCAGTTCTGGAATGGAGCTGCCGTTTTCGGCAAGTACTACAACGGTTCGCTGACAGCCTACGTCATGCGTTCCGATGCCTTGGATGGTCCTCTCTATTCCTACGACAAGGAGTACCAGTGGTATTCAATCCGTGCTTCGCATATCTTCCTTGCAAATCTTGACCGTGTCCCCTCGGGTGACATGAACGATGACGAGAAGTGCCGCCTCAAGGCCGAGGCCCGTTGCCTAATGGTTGATGCTTTCTGGCAGACCTTCCAGAACTTTGGTGGCATTCCCATCATGGATCATGCGCTCGAAGCCAACGAGACTGCCAACCCCTATCCACGTGATTCCGTCGAGAAGTGTATCGATTGGATGGTCAACCAGCTTGACTCGGCTATTGCCGACAGCCATTTCCCTTGGGTGACCGAAGATCCTACCAACATGAGCGGCCGCTGGACCAAGGCCGGAGCCATGGCACTGAAGTGCAAGATTCTGCAGTTTGCTGCTTCCCCGTTGCTTAGCCCACAGGATGGGCAGCCTTACTACACAGGCGCTTCTGCCGAAGTCCTGCCTTTCATCATGTACACTGCCGATGCCAAGACCACCTATCAGCAGCGTTGGGACCGCTTTGCCACCGCTTGCGATGAGTTCTTTGATAGGCTCAATAGTTCTGGCTATTATACTTTGATGACTGCTGATGGCTCGCCCAAGGGAAGCACCGAGGCCAATGTGCCTGCCTTCCGTCTGGCCTATCGCAGAGGCTACTTCCTCCGCTCTTCGACTGAAATCCTCCATTCCGTGCGTGTCTTCGGACAGGACAACATGGCCACCGCGCGTTACTGCTGGCACTCCTGGTATTCGCAGAGCGTACCGCGTAATGCCTATTGCCCTACGCAGGAATATGTTGAGAAGTTCCCCTTCTACGACGGAGAGCCCTTCAACTGGCAGAATGCTTCCGATCGTACCTATAAGGAGGCAAAGACCGCTGACGGTAGGGATACCCTTGTCTTCCTTACCAACTCCAAGACGGGTGCCATCACCCGACAGACCAAGTCGCTTCACACCATGTTCGTCCGTGGTTCCATTCCTTCGGGTTCCCGCCAGCTTAACACCGTCCTGACTCGTGACCCACGTCTCTACGAGGAGTGCATCGTCAATGGTCAGCAGAAGAACCTCGACTGGACCACAGCTACCATGTCGGGTTATCCCTGGGAGCTTTGGTACAATGGAGCCGATGGCGGAACGGGTGTCGTTACCCAGACCAACACCATGTTCGGTTCGGGTTATGGCTACAACAAGTATTACCTTGGAACCGGAGCCTACAGTGGTGATGCCAGTGCCGACAGCTACCGTTATCAGACACAGTGGGTGGCCCTTTCGCTTGCCGATATGTACCTCACATACGCCGAGGCGCTCGTGATGCGCACCAACAAGGATGTGGCCAAGGCCGTCGAAATGGTCGATAAGGTACGCGAACGCGTGGGTCTTCCTACCATGTCGCGCATCTGGACCATGGCAAAGAACCGCGAAGCCGCTGGTTACACTGCCAATTCGGCTGAAGCTGCCGTTGCCACAGCAGTTGCTCTTCCCAACGGCTATACTACCAACGAGTTTATTGAAGAACTTCTCGACGAGCGCGTGCGTGAACTTGGTCTTACCAATGCCCGCTGGTTCGACATGATTCGCTACAAGCGTACCGACTGGATGACCAAGCAACTCCATGGCCTGCTTCAGCATCGTCTTGTCAGTGACAAGGATGCCGACGGAAACATGATCTTCGTGGAGCGTAATGTGGCATGGGTTGGCGCCGATCGTGACAATGATGAATCTTCGACCCAGCCTGTCGATTTCCGCAGCGAGGTAGTTGAGATTACAGGAAATGCACGTGTCCTCTGGGGCATGGACCCGAAGTCCAATGCCGTTCAGCAGTGGCTCCTCAATCCACTTCCACAAGCTGAAATCAACAAGCAATATGGCCTTGTTCAGAACCCTGGTTGGTAATTAAAATCTACTATTCGATATGAAGACAAACAATATACTTACACTGGCCTTGCTGGCAGGTCTCTCTCTGCCTGCGATGGCACAGTATGACATTATCGACTCGGTTGCCTACAAGGACCAGCGCGTCGATGTAGGTGCCTCTCGCACCTTCACCCGCGAGAATTCAGCTGCCGCTGCAAGTGTCATCACTTCCAAGGATGTCAACCGTCGCGGTGCACGCAATATCGGCAACAACCTGATTGGACAGGGCAATGGCCTTGTCTCCCTCCAGGGCGCGGGTATCTACAATGCAGCTAACCCCACGTTCTATGTACGTGGTCTGCAGAGCCTCAGTGGCAGCACTCCGCTCATCCTCGTCGATGGCATCGAACGCAGCATTGACAACGTACATTCCCAGGATGTCGAGTCAGTGACCGTCCTGAAGGATGCCGCTGCTACCGCCATCTACGGCTACAAGGGTGCCAATGGCGTGATTCTCATCACCACCAAACATGGTAACTTCAACGAGCGTAACATCCGTTTCTCCTACGATCATGAGTTCCAGTTGATGACCAACAAGCCTAAGTTTGTTGATGCTGCTACCTATGCCAACGCAGTCAATGAGGCTTATCGCAACCAGGGCGGCAAGGCCGTCTATAGCGATGCCGTCATCCAGTCGTATCAGAATGGCAGCAATCCGCTTTATTATCCCAATGTCAATTGGGTGGATGAGACCTTCCGCGACATGGCTCATGCCAACCGCTACAACCTCGAGTTTTCGGGCGGCGGCAAGAACATTCGCTATTATACGGATGTCAATCTGCTCACCTCCTATGGCTTTGTGAACCACACCGAGCCCGCAGAAGGCGGTTATTCGACCCAGAACAAATATACGCGAGGCACGATTCGTTCCAACATGGACGTCGAACTCACATCAACTACACAGCTCCACACCCACATCTTCGGTGTGCTGACGGAGCAATCGCAGCCAGGCAGCCAGGCAGACCTCTGGTCAATGGTCTATCAGGTGCCCGCCAATGCCTTCCCCATCCAGTTGGATGGCGGCGTTTGGGGCGGTAACTCGGTTTATACCACCAACAACCCCGTCGCACAGTCCTGCGGCGCCGCCTACTACAAGAACCACCAGCGTGCTCTTAACGCCGACTTTGTGATTGATCAGGATCTTGCGTCTGTCACCAAGGGCCTCAAGGCATCTGTTCAGCTTGGCTATGACACTTGGAGTAATGTCTTTGAGGACCATTCGAAGACGTTCCGCTACGGCAGCTACTCGGTTAGCATTTTCTCGGGTGGCACGGTTAATCCTGCCGATGCCTCTCTCTCCATCGAAGGCAACGACAGCAACATGGGCACAGGTGCCAACAACAACAGCTGGACCCGCCGTTTCTTCGTAAATGGTAACCTTGCCTACGACCGTACTTTCGGCAAGAGCGACCTCTTCAGCCAGTTGCGCTACGACTACGAATTTGCCGATCAGACGGGCACCAACACTTCTCTTTATCGTCAGAACTTCTCGTTCCTTGCCAACTACGTCTATGACAAGCGCTACACAGCTCAGGTTGTACTCGTCTATAGCGGCTCGAATCGTCTGGCCGATGGTAGCAAGTGGGCCTTCATGCCTACAGGTGCCCTCTCATGGAATGTCAGCAATGAAGCCTTCATGGAGGACATCTCATGGATTGACTTCTTGAAGCTCCGTGCCAGCGCAGGACTCCAGCAGCTCGATGTCCTTCCGGGCGATGATGTGTGGACCTACTATGAACAGTTCTACGCCTTCGGGTCTCCTGCCTATTCTTTCGACAATACCGGTAGCGGTACCGAGTTCGGGAACACCTATATCGCACAGGCCAAGACACAGAGCCTCGGACGCGAGAAGGCCTTGAAGTACAACGTTGGACTCGATGCATCCCTCTTCAAGGGTCTCAACCTCAGCTTCGACTACTATCTCCAGAATCGTTACGACATCTGGTGCTCAACCAGCGGCAGTTATACATCGGTCTTCGGTCTGACTGCGCCCTACGAAAATGTGGGCAAGGTGGATAGCCACGGCTTCGAGGTGATGCTCGACTATAGCAAGCGCTTCGGTGATTGGACTGTCAATCTAGGCGGCACCTACAACATGAACAAGAATGAGATCAAGGAGCAGGCCGAGGCACCTCAGCTTCATGCCAACACCGTCACCACAGGTCATCCCTATACCCAGACCTTCGGTTACATCGCCGACGGCTTCTTCCAGACCTCCGACGATGCCAATGGCAATGGTATCATCGAAACCAGTGAGATGGCGGTTCCGCAGACCTTCACCACCGTCTATCCCGGTGATGTGAAGTATCGTGACGTGAATGGTGACGGCAAGATCGATACCAACGACCGCACTGCCATCGGCTACAGCACTTCGTGCCCCGAAATCGTCTATACCGCTCACTTTGGTATCGACTGGAAGGGATTTGGCATCGATGCCACCCTGCAGGGCGTAGCCAACTACAGCGGCACGCTCACCACCTCTGGTATGTATCGCTCGGCTGTGGCTACCAACACCTTGTCGCAGTACCTCTACGAAAACGCCTGGAGCAGCGAGCGCGGTAACACGGCCAACCCCAAGTTCCCACGACTCAGCCCAACGAGCAATGCCAACAACGATCTGGTCAACACGCTCTGTCTCTTCGATCGCAGCTACCTCAAGCTCCGCAACATCGAGCTCTACTACAACTTCCCAGCCTCGATGCTTGAGAAGGTGAAGTTCATCAGCGGTGTGCGCGTTTATGTGAAGGGCATCGATCTCTTCACCATCGACAATCTTGACAATGGTGATGCAGGTGCCTACGGTGCCACCTTGCCTTTGACCCGCAACGTCCAGGTGGGCGCTTCCATTTCATTCTAATTCATAATTACCAAGACAATAGATTATGAAACTATTCAAGACATTATCCGGTATTGGTCTGATGACGCTCGTCCTTGCCTCGTGCGATGACAAGATGGACTACCACGAGTACACCGCCTACGACCAGGAGTATATCCAGCGCTCCTTCTCCTACGTCGGCGGCTTCATGGCCAAGATTTATAACGATATTGATACCGACTGGGGCAACAACTCGGGTGCCATGCTGTCATCGGCCACCGACGAGTCGGTCTATAGCCACGATGGCAACACCATCGAGGATTTCTTCAACGGCAACTGGAGCGCCTCCAATCCCCATCAGACCATCTGGTCGTCGGCTTACGAGGGCATCACCTACTGCAACGAGGTGCTTGACAACTGGACCAATCTCCAGTTCGAGCAGTTCGCCCTCAACAAGGACTATCAGCAGCAGATGTTCCTCTACAACAACTACCAGTACGAGGCTCGTTGGGCACGCGCTTACTTCTATTATACCCTTGTCCGTCAGTATGGTGGTGTGCCCTTCAAGACCCACAACATGACGGGAGAGGAGGAGACCGCTCTGCCTCGCACTTCTGCTGATGAGATCTTCCAATTCATCATCTCGGAGTGTGACGACATCAAGGACAAGATTATTGCCGACTACACCAATATCGGTGATATGGCGCTTTATAAGCCACAGACCGGCCGTGCCAGCAAGTTCGCTGTCGAGGCACTCAAGGCCCAGGCTGCCCTCTATCAGGCTTCGCCACTCTTTACACAGGGTAAGAGCGATACTGAGAAGGCTGCCCTTTGGCGTGCCGCAGCTGAGGCAAACCGCGAGCTTATCCTCGATGCGGAGGCTGGCGGTAAGGGACTGGCTGCTACCCTCGATACGCTTTGGAACATCAGCTACATCTCCGACGCGCAGTGCTACAGGGAAATTCTCTTCGCTCGTCGCACGGCTGCTGCCAACACATTTGAGTCGTACAACTTCCCCGTGGGCTATTCCAGTGGCCAGGGTGGCAATTGCCCGACCCAGGACTTTGTCGATGCGTTCGACTGCACCGATGGTCTTCCCATCACTGAGAGTCCTCTCTACGACCCGCAGAACCCTTATGCCAACCGCGATCCCCGTCTGGAAATGACAGTGGCACACAATGGTGAGCTTTGGCCCAACGACTTGGCCCGTTACAACAGCACCTATCCTACACTACAGACTTATGTGGGTGGTTATCATTCGCGCACAGGTGCTTCAGCAGGTGCTTCCTATGCCACACCTACGGGCTATTACCTCAAGAAGTTCTGCAATCCTTCGCAGATTCTTCGTGCCCGTTCCGGTTATGCTGTCTCCACTTCGCCTCACGGTTGGCTCACCTTCCGTATGGGCGGTATGTACCTCAACTACGCTGAGGCTGTGTTCCAGTACTTCAAGGCTATGGGACGTGCTGATGCTGCCGATGCCACAGGCGACGGCTTCAACTATTCGGCTCGTTATCTGGCCAGCCTTACCCGCAAGCGCTCCGGCATGCCTGAGTTCCCCTCTGGTTTGAGCAACGACGAGTTCTGGACCCGCTACAAGCGCGAACGTCAGGTAGAACTTGCCTTCGAGGGTCATCGTTTCTACGACGTGCGCCGCTGGTTGGACAGCGCAGAGACCAGCAAGGTCATGAACGTCCATGCCATGGAGATTGTTCAGAATGTTTCCGAGGCCAACGACACGACCTACACCTACACCGTCAAGCCCATCACTCGTGGCAACGGACAGTGGGATGCCAAGTGGAACCTCTTCCCCTTCTCGCAGACCGAGATCATGAAGTCGGGCAATGCTATCGAGCAGAACATAGGATGGTAATCTTTTCAAATATAGTGATCGGAGTACTCGGCATTATCTGAGTTTTCCGAATACTCTGAGTACTCTGAATACTCTGAATACTCCGAGACCTCTGAGAACTCCGATCACTTAAAAACTATAACCTATCTTCCAACATTATTAACAATTAAAACCAATTGTAACATGAAAAAGTTTACTTTTTTTGCTACAGCAGCTTTGGCTCTCGTTACCTTTACGGCTAAGGCTGAGTTGATGGACAAGGCATTCTACAAGATGCCAACCTTCACCACGATCCAGGATGCCAACACTACACCTGTAACGGCTCCTGCTACTGGTACCAACCCCATCACCGTTCAGAACACCCGTACCAACAACACCCCTCGTTACCTCTACACCACTTGGGGTGAGGAAGGTTGGGCCAAGGCTCCTGCTGAGTTCCCCGAGACAGGCTACAGCTTCTCCTGCTATTTCACCATCGCAGCTGACGCTGGTGTTTCCAACTGTCTTGAGTTTGCACTTCTTCCCGTTGATGTAGCAGTTCCTGCCAACCACATGAAGCTGCTCAACACAACTGAGTACTTCTTCCGTTTCCATCAGGCTGTGAATGGCGTTGATGGCCAGGACTCCATTTGGGTCAATGGTGACGTGATTGAGAATGCCAACTGGAACCATGGTGAGAAGAATGGCGAAATCGCTGTCCTCACTGTCGGCACCCAGTACTATATCCGTGTTGATGTAGTCGGCACCGAGGCCAAGGCTTCTATTAAGGATGCTGAAGGCAACGTGGCCTTTGAGGGCACCAAGGATATCTCTGCTCTTCCCAACACTAAGATTGGCTCCCTCTGGTTCAACACCTCTGGCGCTTGCACCTATCAGTTCGACGACGTGAAGCTCTCTTATCTTGCCGAAGGTCCTTTCGCTGCTGAGCCACAGGTTGAACTTCTCGCTTGCATCGACACCGAGCGCGACTATTACGTGAAGTTTGAGGAAGGCACCGCTCTCCACTGGATTCTCCCAGGTGAGGAAGCTGAGGCCGAGGATTCACCCGTTTACTTCTCAGATGGCAAGATGGGCCGCAACTTCGAGGAGGATCCCGACCTCGAAGGTGGTGCATGGATCATCGAGTGCTTCAACTCTGGTACACTCCAGTGCTGGACCTCTCGCGAGGAGGATGAGAGCAACACCTCTGACGTCGTTGAGACTGAGGTAGTCTGCGAGACTATCTACATGCCTGTTCCTTCGGCTTACATCTCCAATGTAGCTGCTGGCTTCGGCAAGACCTTCACTCTCACTGCCGACAACTCCGAGACCCTGCTTCGTCCAACTGTAACCATCCACTATGTATTGAAGGATGCAGCTGGTACTACCCTTGCAGAAGGCAACAAGATGTCTGGCGAAACCGTTGAGTTCACTGCAGAAGGCTCTCTTGACCTCTATGCATTCGATAACTCTCACCCAACCGAGTGGTATGGCAAGTCTGAAACTGTTACCATCAATAACGATGTAGAGTATGTGCTCGCAGTTGCTAACGACTACCAGTGGACCAAGGAGGTATGCGACGGCACCGTTGATGGCTTCACTCGTCTTGAGATTGTCGATAACGGCAACAAGTCGCACTGGGATCGTATCTACTCTACCCAGTACTATGGCTACGATGCTGACGGCAACATCATCTGCAACGATGGTACCTATTCGTCCGACAAGACCGAGGAGGACGTAGTATACTGGAAGCGTGGCTTCGGTTTCTTCGACAAGTCTGTCATCGGCACCGACGACTGCAAGTGGAATGTACAGGTTCCGAACGACATCTACACTGGCTTCCTGCCTCTCGTTCCTGATACCAGCGACGAATGGACTGCTGATGCCTGGAGCATCTTCCCACTCGAAGGTGTTGTTTATTATGCAGTTTCCGGTAACGTTATCAAGAATGCTGCTGGTCAGGCTGGCTACTGCCCAATGCACATCCAGGAGAACTACATCTCTGATAATGCTGATAAGCCGAACTTCTTCGTGATCCACAAGCGTGGTGGTTACGATCGTCCCGACAAGGGCAATAGCAACTCGACCGAGGTCGTTGTAGCTGGCGTTACCTTCTATCTCTATCGTTATGACACCGCCATCAACTCTGTTGAGGTTTACACCTACAAGGGCTTTGAGGCTGGTATCGAGGCTATCGAGAACGATGCTCCTGCTCAGCAGGCTGCTCCTATCTTCAACCTCCGCGGTCAGCGCGTTGAGAACATGGCAGCTCCTGGCTTCTACATCCAGGGCAACCAGAAGGTATTCGTGAAGTAATCCATTACATCAATTCTCATATCTTCGTACCGATGGCAAAATGCCATCGGTACTTTTTTGTATCCTCCAATTTCATTCTCGTGGGTCAAATCGCCAATTCTGGTCTTTTTTCGCGTTTTTTTGCCCGATTATTTTGTAAAGTGCAGTTTGTTGCTTATCTTTGTAACCTCATAAACACATTACGCTCACACATAAATATCTGAATATGCGAACCATCAAGCTATTCTTCATTGCAGCCCTTGGTGCTGCCGCGTTGTCAGTATCTGCCCAACGACAGAACACCGACCAGTTGGATCGTGGCCTTATTGCCGTCCAGACTTCGGAAGGCGTCTATTGTTCGTGGCGTATCCAGGCTGACGAGTATTATGACACACAGTATAACCTCTATCGCAATGGCGCCAAGGTGAACGACGCCCCCCTTTCGGTTTCGAACCTGCTGGTGAAGGACGGCACAAACTCCGATACCTTTACCGTACGTGCCATTGTTCGTGGTGTGGAACAGGAGGCCTCTGCTGCTGCCAATGTATGGGCGCAGAACTATTTGGAGATTGTTCCCAAGCATGACACTTCGCTCACCTCCACTTATGTGCCCAACGATGTCTGCATGGCCGACGTCGATGGCGACGGGGAACTCGAGCTCCTTATCAAGTACGACAACCAGAGCGAAATCAGTGCAAGCTATCCCAAGAACGGCTACAACGGCGAATATTCGCTCTTCGAATGCATGAAGCTTGACGGCACCGTACTCTGGTGGGTCAACTGTGGACCCAATATGGGTGACTTCCAGAACAACGAGCAGAACATTGTAGCATACGACTGGGATGGCGATGGCCGTGCCGAGTGCGTCTTCCGTGCTGCCGACGGCACCACTATTCATTTGGCTGATGGTTCGACCTATGTTGTTGGTGACGCTTCGCTCAACTATCGTGCTGCTACGGGTGGCGGTACCAACTGGTTTATGCACAGCGGCGCCGAGTTCCTGCTCTATGTCGATGGACAAACTGGAAAGCCTTACCAGTGTCTCGATTATCCACTGCCTCGCTTGGAAGAGAGCGAGAACCCGAGTCATCTTCTCAGCGGTTCGGCTTACGACGACCTCGTCAAGAATGCTTGGGGCGACGGCTATGGTCACCGCAGCTCGAAGCATTTCTTCGGCGCGCCTTACCTCGATGGTCAGAAGCCCAGCATCTTCCTGGGACGTGGCATCTATACCCGCCACAAGTTCGTGGCCTTTGATGTCAATCCAACCACCCACGAACTCGTGCAGCGCTGGCGCTGGGATTGCAACTCTCCAGGTCCCTGGTATGGACAGGGCTACCACAACTATAGCATTGCTGACGTCGATTGGGATGGACGCGATGAGATTATCTTCGGTTCGATGGTCATCGATGACAATGGTCTTGGCCTTTCTACCACGGGTCTTGGTCATGGCGATGCCCACCACGTGGCCGACCTCAATCCTTACATCCACGGACAGGAGGAGTTCGCCTGCAACGAGGATCTGCCAGATAACAACTACCGCGATGCTACCACGTCGAAGATCTATTACCGTCAGACCAGTCCCAATGACGATGGACGTTCGCTGGCTGGTAATTTCTGCAACGACTTCCCGGGTGCTATGGGCTACAGTGGTCACGATACGCCAATCAGCTGTGTTGTCAACGACCACATAAGTGGGCTTACTAATACAGGCGTAACACTCAACTTCCGCATCTATTGGGATGGCGACCTGCAAGAGGAGTCGTTCAATGGCAGCGCCACACGTAACTCAACCGGTCAGATCTTCAAGTACGGACAGGCAAATGCCATCGCTACCCTCAAGGGGTCCATCACCAACAACGACACCAAAGCCACTCCCTGTTATCAGGGTGACATCCTTGGCGATTGGCGCGAAGAGGTCATCATGCGTACTTCGGCCAACAATATCCGAATTTACACTACCACCGATCCGACGCCCTGGCGTAACTATTCGTTGTGGTATGACCATCAGTATCGCAATGCCATGGTATGGCAGATGTGTGGCTACAACCAACCACCACACGTCAGCTATTTCCTCGGCGAACTCGAGAACATAACCATCGCACCTCCGCCGCTAACCACAGTGGGCCGTGAGGTTGTAGCAGCAGGAGGCACTATTTCCACTTCTTTTAACGACAAGCATGTTCTTGTCAGTGAGAATGCCGATGCCACTGTCAGTGTTGCAGTTGGAGCTTCTCCTTACATCACGACGTTCAATGTGCCCTCATGGGTGCAGGGAACAGCTCCAAGCGAATGCACGACGCAGCAGACCGATATCGTATATGATTATTATCGTCTCGACGTGACGGGCGAAGCCTTTACAGGAGCTATGCGCCTTGTCAAGCAGGGTGATGGCATCCTCACCTTACCCAATGTGGAGCAGACTTATTCGGGCCCGACTGACATATGGGCGGGCACGCTCAACTTCGATGGTTCCTTGAAGAACAGCCGTCTCTGGCTCAACCGCTTTGCCGAACTGAATTCCGATGGTGGACGCTTTGCCACGATCCAGGCCGACTATGCTTCGGTTATCCGTCCGGGCGGTGCAGATAAAGTGGGAACCATCGAGGTCGATTCGCTGTTGCTTGGCTTCGGCTCGCGCATTGTTTTCGACATCACCGATGCCAATAACTACGATCAGGTCCGTGCTCAACAACTTGTCATCGAAAAGAAGGACTGGAAATATGGCCCGCAATACAGTGCTCCAGTACTCGAATTTGTTTGTAGTCAGACGCCAACTGAAGGTGACTACGTACTCATCAATACCGAAGGCTGTACAGGCGATGTGGCCAATCTGGTAGTTGAAGGCTTGAAGGGAGTCAAGTACAACATCTTATTCGACGAGGGCAAGGTCGTTCTCCACGTACTCAAGACTCGTGCCGCTGAAGATGTGGCATGGACAGGTGCCGTCAGCAGCGCATGGGATCTTGACAACACACCCAACTTCAGCAGTTCGACTCAGACCTTCGTAACGGGCGACAACGTTACGTTTGGCGACGATGCGGTGCTCACTGAGGTGAATGTGGCCGAGGAACTTAGCCCGGGCAGCGTCACATTCTTGGCAGATAGCAAGGAGTACAAGATTTCTGGTAGCGGTGCCATTACGGGCAACGCCAGCGTTACTCTACAGGGCGCTGGAACCGTAAATATGGGTGGTGCACATACCTATACGGGTGGCACGTTCGTTCGTGGTGGTGTACTCGTGCCTGCCTTACTGGCCAACAAAGATGGTGTGTCCTACGGCTCTGTAGGCGGTGTGAACGACAAAATCGAGCTCGAAAATCGTGCCGTGCTCCGCACCTCATCCGACATGACCACCTCGCAGCCCATTGTCATCGGAACAGGTGGCGGCACACTCGATGTAAGTGGTGGCACACTAATTCTGAATGGAAGCCTCAAGAAGACGACCAATGCCGGCAAGGGCAATATCTACAAGGAAGGACGCGGAACACTTCAGCTCGAATGTGCACCCACTTTTGACACCCTCTTCATCAATGGCGGTACTGTCTATGACTTCGGTGACAACCACTTCGGCAGCCGTGTGATTGAGTTCAATGGCGGAACACTTCGCTACAACAACTCCATCTATTCCAGCAACACCGAGTCAGCACGATTCGTTGTTCCCGAGGGTCAGGAGGGAACCATCTATCCCGATGGACGGTGCGACTACACCGGAGCGCTGACGGGAGGAGGCACGTTCAACGTGCATGCCACTTGGGTGCGTCTCTACTTCAATGGAAATTGGAGTGCCTTCACAGGTACCATCAAGGCTTATCAGGACGGCAAGGTCGGTTCCTATACACCTTCGTTCGAGTTTAACAACACCTATGGCCTCGGCAAGGCTACGCTCAACATCCAGTCGGGATGCACCGTGCATACCAACGGCAAGAATTTTGCCATCGGCGAACTTACCGGTTCAGGCAGTATCGACAACAAGGGTGAGAAGGCATCGACCGTCAACACGCTTTCCATCGGCGGCAAGGACACCGATTTTGCCTTTGGTGGCACCATTGTTGGTTCGAAGGTCGATAAGGTAGGTAGCGGTACTTGGACCGTCTCCAACACCACCTGTCTGGCTGAAGCCGGCGGTGTGACAATCAGCAGTGGAACCTTGAAGCTCAACAGTCGTTTTGCGACCGCCACGATGACAGGTAGCAGCGTCGTCACCATCAAGAACGGAGCTTCAATCACGGGCCGTGGTGTCGTGCAGTCGCTCACCCTCAACTCGGGAGCCTCCCTGCAGCCAGGCATCGCTTCTTCGCCTACGTCAAATGTGGGAACCGTGAAGGCTTTGGGCAACTTGAATGCGCAAGCGGGATCCGACATCTACTTGAACATGGTGAATAACGCCAATAGCGACAATTCTCGTTCGTGGGTGGAATGTGCGGGCACCCTCACTCTCAACGGTACACTCCATTTCTCGCTTAGTCCGAACTATACTGCAGCCGATGGCGACTCAACTACGCTTATCGTAGCTGAGACTATCGATGGTACACCTACGTTCGACCTTCCAGATCTTCCCGAAGGCCTCAGCTGGGATACCTCGACATTGATGCAGGATGGCGTTATTCGTGTCACTTCGGGCGCAGGCATCCAGCAAGTGACTGCCGATTTAGGTCAGTGCGACTGCTACGTCTATGACATCGCTGGTAAGCTCGTTGCCACTATTACCGATTGCAATCTTTCGAATCCATCCGACCTTCAGTCCATTTTGCACCAGCAGCGCCTCGCTTCCAGCGTTTATCTCGTCCGCCTCAATTCACCCGATGGTGTCAAGGTTCGGCGAGTAATCCTGAAGTAGGAGATTTTTGTACATTTATAAGATAAAACATTGTGACGCGCGCTGGATGTTCACTACATGGAATGGAGTACTCTAACGCGCGTCACAATGTTTTTACGATTGGATGGAGTACTCTGACGGCCGATACGATGCTTGCTCCATAATCAGTATGACCATTCTTGGCACAGATTGGTTATGCTGTGATTGGATGGAGTACTCTGACGGCCGACACGATGTTTGCTACAAAATCAGCATGACCATTCTTGGCATAGATTGGTTATGCTGTGATTGGATGGAGTACTCTGACGGCCGACACGATGCTTGCTACAAAATCAGCATGACCATTCTTGGCATAGATTGGTTATGCGGCAATTGGATGGAGTATTTTGTCGGCCGACATGATGTTCGCTACATAATCATCATGACCATTCTTGGCACAGATTGGTTATGCTGTGATTGGATAGAGTATTCTGTCGGCCGATAGAGTGTTATCGCTGTTCGTGGAATGACCATTTTATGCTAAGATTGGTCATGCTGTGATAGCATGGAGCAACTCGGTATTAAAAGCAATGCTATAAGCGAAAAAATCAAGCGCGTTCTCGATTGAGAAAGCGCTTGATGAGACTATTATTCTGCAATGAGTGTTCGGGCATTGGCCAAAGCTTCGGGAGTGATGTTGGAACCACTGAGCATACGGGCAATTTCGTGAAGACGCTGATCGGACGTGAGTTGCTCGATGTGGGTGATGGTTTGGGAATCGGTGTCGGCCTTGAAGACGCGGAAGTGTTGATTTCCCTTGCCGGCGACCTGTGGCAGGTGGGTGATGGTGATGACTTGCAGGTGAGTGGATAGCTCCTTCATGACGCGACCCATACGGTCGGCGATGTCACCCGAGACACCCGTGTCGATTTCGTCGAAGATGATGGTTGGCAGGGTGCGTGCCGAGGCCACCAGACTCTTGATGCCAAGCATGAGACGGCTGATTTCGCCGCCCGAAGCCACTTCGCCAGCCGGTCGGAGTGGCTGATTTTTATTCGCAGAGAAAAGGAACTCGACGGTGTCGGCGCCTCTCTTATCTCCCTTGAAGGGGGAGGACTCGTTTGAAGGGTTCGAGGGGTTTGAGTGCAGAGGGGTGATGGAAACCTGGAAGCGGAGGTTGGGCATGCCAAGGTAGGTGACGCGCTCAATCAGGTCCTGCTGCAGTTTTGCAGCGGCTTTGCGGCGGGTGTCGGTGAGGATCGCAGCACATCGGGTCGCTTCGGCAGTGAGCCGCTTGACCTTCTGCTGGAGTTCCTCTATTTCCTCGTCGCTGCCATCGATGTGCTGTATGCGTTCGAAGAGCTGGTCGCGCAGTTGGATGAGCTCCTCGACCGATGTCTTTCCGTGCTTCTTCTGGAGCGAATAGAGAAGACTCAAACGTTCCTCGACCTGCTCCATGCGCTGCGGGTCGTAGTTGACGTCCTCGGAACGGCTATCGATATCGTCTGCGATGTCCTTCAGGTCGATGTAGTCACTTTCGAGACGCTGGGCAATCTCGGTAATGTCGGGGTAGATGCGGCTCAGTTCGTGTGCCTTCTGGGAGATGCTTTTGAGCATCTGTACGATGGCGTCGCCTTCGCCATCAAGTCCTTCGTGCATCTGGCAGAGGCAGGACTTGATCTCCTCGGCATGACTGAGCAGTTCCTGTTCGGATTCGAGCTCTTCCTGCTCACCTTCGATGAGGTTGGCATCGTCGAGCTGTGAGAACTGGAAACGTATGTAGTCGGCTTCCTGTGCATCACGTTCCGCCTGGGCTTTCAGGTTTTTGAGTTTCGAATTTTCCGTGACGAGCTGGTCGTACACGCTTCGGTATTGCGCATATTCGGCCTGGTTATGGGCGAGTGCATCGACGACGGAGAGCTGGAAGGCATCGTCGCCCAACAGCAGGTTTTGGTGCTGCGAATGGATGTCGATGAGATGGTTGCCGAGCTCACGCAACAAAGGCAGTTGTACCGGGATGTCGTTGACGAAGGCACGGCTCTTGCCTGTGGCGTAGATCTCGCGTCGGATGATGGTGGTGCTGGCGTCGTACTCGAGGTCGTTCTGGGCAAAGAAGCCTTCGAGGTCATAGGCGGAGATGTCGAACTGCGCTTCGATGATACATTTGGCGACCCCGTTGCGCACAGCCTTGGCATCGGCACGTTGACCGAGGATGAGGCCGAGAGCTCCCATGATGATGGATTTGCCAGCTCCCGTCTCGCCCGTGATGACGGTGAGCCCCTGGCCTGGACGGAACTCCAGGTGGTCGATGAGGGCGTAATTATCGATGGTTAGAGTCAAGAGCATAGTTTATTCCTTATATTCTTCCTTGATAGGAGCGAGCTGGCGGGAGTAGGTGGGGAAAAGGTCGGTGAGGCGGTCATAGATGCTCTTCTTCTCGGTCATAGGAGCCTCGCTGTAGATGTTGACGAGTTCGTCCAGCTTGGCATTGATGAAGAGGGAGAGGAGCGGAGTCATGGCATCAGCAGAACGTACTGCAGTGAGCTGATCGAAGGAGGAGGAAATCTGGGAACGTCCCTTATCGACTGACTGCGCCATCTGGTCGAGGCCCTGGCGATGGTAGGTGTACCATAGCTCGCGGAACCCCTGCTGATTAGAGTCGAGGAGGGCAGTAACGATGGCATGGCGGTTAGTCTTCGAGTCGAAGGCCTTCCAGCCGTTGCTGTCGGACGACTGCATCTGGCTGACGATGCTTTCGCATTTGCGCAGATACTGCTCGCCCCCCATGCTGCTGAAGGAATCGAAATCGAGTCCGAGGACGAGGTAGGCGTAGAAGGCGATGGTGGCAATAAGCTCGTTGTCGAGATTAAACTCGTTGTAAGTGAGGTTCTCACCCTCTTGATAGGGCAGGGTGACGACATCATCGCGCCAGTTGATGAGGATAGTCTGGTAGGTGGCGTTATAGACGGGACGGCGTGCCTGGACGGTGAGGGAAACCTTATAGACATCGGACTGTACGACTTCGTTGATGGTAAGTGCGAAGGTGCAGGTAATCTTCTCGACGTTGGCAAACTGAGCGCCTGTCCACTGTTGGCCGTTGATGAACTCTTCGAGGCTCTCCTTGAGCGTCTCGAAACGCGGACGTAGAGATGCGTCAATCTGTTGCGTGTTGATGCTGACCGTGGCGTTGAGTTCCTGGGCACAGAGGGGGTTAAGAGGGGTTAAGAGGGAGTTGAGAGAGGAAAAGAGGGGGCTAAATAGAAAAAAGAGGGTTAAGAGGGGGGTACATAGTTTAGATGGAGTGAGGACATTCCACACTCCATACCTCCACCAATGGTAGAAACAGATGATATTTGAAATATATTTTTTCACTTATATTACCTCTCTTAACCTTTCGAACCTCTCTTAACCTTTCGAACCTCCCTCACCCCTTCTTCATCATGGCGAACTTGAGCTGGGTGAGAGTGTGCTTGGTAGATAGGGCGAAATCGCCATTCATCATCCAGGAGTAGTAGCTGGGATCGCGGGTCAGTACCTCGGTGACAGGACGTCCCTTGTATTTGCCAAAGTTGAAGACAGGACGATCCTTGTCGTCATAGACCATAGCCCCCATGGGATCGACGTTTCGATTCATGCGGGTGAATTCCTGCAGCCACTCCACATCGTTTTCCAGGTCTTCGTAGCGGTCGAGTTGAGCCTGAAGCACCTCGTAGGTTGCGCGGATGTCACAGTCGGCCGAATGGGCACCGTCGAGTTCCTTACCGCAATAGAAACGGTAGGCGGCAACGAGGGTGCGGGGCTCCTTCTTATGGAAGATGTTTTGCACGTCGACGAATCGCACCTTACTGATGTCGAAGCTGATACCTGCCCGCAAGAACTCTTCTATGAGCAGGGGCACATCAAAACGGTTGGAGTTGTAGCCTGCCAGGTCGCTGCCCTTGAAGATCTGTTCGAGGCGAGCGGCCATCTGCTTGAACGTAGGCTTGTCGGCCACATCAGCATCGGTGATGTGATGGACGGCCGTTGCCTCGGCAGGAATAGGCATCTCTGGGTTTATGTAGAAGTTGCCAGCCTCCTCGCTACCATTGGGCATGACCTTGATGTAGCCGAGTTGCACGATGCGATCGTGGGTGATGCTGATACCTGTGGTCTCAAGATCGAAGAAGATGAGAGGTTTCTTGAGGTTGAGCTTCATGAAAAAGACTATGAATTAGAAGTCGGTGAGCATCATGGGCATGATGAGCATAAGGAGCTGTTCGCCCTCGTTGTTTTGGACGGGGGCAACGAGGCCGGCGCGTGCGGGGTCGCTCAGCAATACCTCGACATCCTGGGAAGTAATGGTGTTGAGGATTTCGATGAGGAAGTTTGCGCGGAAGCCGATGCTCATGGGCATACCCTCATAGGAGCAGGTAATCGTTTCGGTGCCTGAGGTGGAATAATCGACATCCTGGGCAGAGATGGTAAGGCTGCTTGGGTTGAGATCGAACTTCACCTGGTTAGTGGCACTGTTGGAGAAGACAGCGATACGGCGCAAGGAGGTGAGGAACGACTGGCGGTCGATGGTGAGACGGTTGGTGTTGTTCTTTGGGATAACCACCTCATAGCGGGGATAGCGCCCCTCGATGAGCCGGCAGCTGAGCTGGTAGTCGCCGAGGAGGAATCGAGCGCTCTTGGAGTCGAAGTTGACGGTGCAGAGGAGCTCTTCCTTGGTGATGATGTTCTTGAGCAGATTGGCAGGCTTCTTGGGCAGGATAAAGTTGCTCTCGTAGCCAGGGGCAGCAGAAGTGTTGATGAGGCGGACGAGCTTCTTGGAGTCGGAAGCTACGAAGATGACACGGTCTTCCTTGATATCGAAGTAGATGCCGTTCATGACGGGACGCAGCTCGTCGTCGGCGGTGGCAAAGAGGGTGCTCTGAATACCGTTGAGGAGTGCCTGCGAGTTGATGTCGAAGGACTTATAGTTTTCTTCGAGCGGCTTCTGGGTGGGGTATTCGGCGGCATTGCCACCGATAAAGTTGTACTTGCCGTTAGCATAGCTGACAATGACCTCGTAGTTGCCGTTATCAACTTCGACGGTGAGCTGCTGCTGAGGCATCTCCTTGAGGGGGTCCATGATGGTCTTGGAGGGGACAACGAACGACCCTGTGCCCTCGACGCCCTGGATGGGGAGGGATGTGATCATGGTGGTGTCGCCATCGCTGGCTGTGATGGTGAGCCTCTCCTCGCTGATGGTGAAGAGGAGATTATCGAGGATGGGCATGGCGTTCTTGCTCACCAGCACACGGCTGATGGCATTCAGGTGACTGACAAAGTCAGAGCTGCGTACTTCGAATTTCATATTGCTTTATTTCGTTTTTGTGATTGACATTTCACGGTACTGGGCGGTGCTGCCTTGCGCGTACCTTATTATAAATAAATCGGGCAAATATCGGTATATTTTGTGAAATATCCAAATATTTGCCCGAAAAAAGCAACATTTTTTTGTTATATCAGTCGAAATGCACTTTTTTGAGTGATTGACTGCCCGATATCATTCATCAAATGGAAGTGATGATCTCCTTGACGTAGGGCCAGAACTTGGCGACAGAGGAGATGGAGAGTTTCTCTTCGGGCGAGTGGATGGCTTCCATTGTGGGGCCTACACTGACCATGTCGAGCCAAGGATACTTGGTGAGGAAGAGGCCTGTCTCGAGACCGGCGTGGATGGCCATGGTCTCGGGCTCGCCGCCATAGACCTTGCGATAGGCAGCTTCGGTGAGTTTCACCATGCGGCTGTTGGGATTGGGAGCCCAACCGGGGTAGCCCTGACCTTGGGTGACTTCGGCACCGGCGAGGTCGAAGACGGTCTTGACCATCTGGGCAATCATGCGCTTCTGGCTCTCGACGCTCGAGCGCTGGCTTGTCTCGACGCGGATAGTGCCTGGCTCGGCGATACGGACAGAGGCAAGGTTGGTGGACGTCTCGACAAGGCCGGGCATCGAGTGGCTCATGCCGATGACGCCGTGAGGTGCAGCGATGAGTGCCTGGATGAGGCGGCAGGTCACGTTGGGGTCGATGACCTCGGCGGGAGCGTCAACGGTTTCGATGGACATCTTGAATGAAGGCTCAACACCAGCCACTTCGACTTCGACCATGGCAGCAAACTTGTTTAGGTCGGCTACGAGCTGGTCGCGACGTGCAGCGGGCACACCGATGATGGCGTAAGCCTCGCGAGCGATGGCATTACGGAGGTTGCCGCCGCGGATGTCGGAGACGAGCAGGCCAGGCTGGGTGGTCAGGAAGCGGGCGAGCACCTTGTTGGCATTGGCACGGCCGAGGTGGATGTCGCCGCCCGAGTGGCCGCCGAGGAGACCGCCTACGCTGACGCGAGCGAAATAGTAGTCGGCAGGAGTGGGCTGGGTGGTGTAGTGCCAGAGGGCAACGGTGTCCATGCCGCCTGCGCAGCCGATGAAGATCTGATTCTCCTGTTCGGAATCGAGGTTGAGGAGGAGCTTGCCAGTCATGAAGCCTTCGCTGAGCATGTTGGCACCTGTCATACCGGTCTCCTCGTCGTAGGTGCAGAGGAACTCGAGTGGACCATGCTCGTAGGTCTTGTCGAGCATGGCAGCCAAGGCGAGGGCTACACCTGCGCCGTCGTCAGCGCCGAGGGTGGTGCCGTTGGCCTTCACCCAATCGCCGTCGATGCGTGTTTCGATGGGGTCGTTCTCGAAGTCGTGCTTGATGTCGGAGTTCTTCTCGCACACCATATCCATGTGTGCCTGCATGACGAGGGTCTCGCGGTCCTCGCGACCTGGGGTGGCGGGGCAGCTGATCAGGACGTTGCCGGTCTCATCTACCTTGCAGGCCAGATTGTGTTCGTTGGCGAAGTTGACAAGCCATGCACGGATCTTCCCTTCCTTCTTGCTCGGACGAGGCACCTTGGTGATGGCATCGAAGATCTCCCAAAAGATTTTGGGTTCAAGATTCTTGATTTCCATAGTTCGATTTGTTTTTAAAAATGGTGTTGTATGATGAATTTTTTGTCGTTTTTTGACGTTATCAGTAATAATAATTGTTAAAAGTGGTCGAGATGTATGACTTTTTCCTAAAATCGCGGCCCAAAATGGTGGATGGATTCGGATTTTTTGTATCTTTGCAACCGCTATTCGTGTAGTTTCGGGTAAACTCGAATACTGTTTGCGGGTGCAAATATACAAAAAATGTGGCAAACTATCTTAATTTCTGTCGGATTTCTTTTAATATCTTTTGTTTTTTTAGCAATTAAGGTATTATTTGTGAAAAATGGCACCTTTCCGAAGACGCATGTGAGCCAATCGAAGGCATTGCGCGAGAAAGGAGTTCACTGTGTGCAGACCCAGGATTACGAGGAGCGCCACAAGCAGGGCCTCTACAAGGAAGGGGTCGTGCCAAAGAGTAGCGATCAAGAAGATAACAAATAATAACTATAATATCGTATATGAAAAGAAACCATTTTTTCGCTTCCGCCCTTCTTGTGGCTGGAATCATCGTTGGAGGTATGACCTCCTGCATCAAGTCGAATAACCCCGATGCCACCAAGGTGGCTGGTGGTACGCTTACCGAGGGCGAGTCATTGCCCATCGCCTTTATTCAGGCCGATTCACTCTACAACAATTATCAGCTTCAGATCGACCTTACCCAGGACCTGGTGAAGCAGAAGGCTCAGGCCGAGGATAAGATGAACAAGGAGATGGCCAAGTTCCAGAAGGAGTATCAGGACTTCATGCAGAAGGTGCAGACCAACTCGTTCATTGGCGGCCAGTCGCGTATGGAATCCGAGCAGCGTCGTCTGCAGCAGAAGCAGGCTACCATCGAACAGCAAGCCAATGGCTTGCAGCAGGATCTCGCCCTGCTTCAGAGTCAGGCTTTCGACCGTGTGAATGACTCGATTCAGGCTGTACTGAGGGAATACAACAAGGACAAGAACTTCGAGGTGATTTACAGCAGTGTGCCCAACACGACCGTCTTCTATGTGAAGGAGAAGTACGACATCACCCAGGAAGTGCTCGACCTGCTCAACAAGCGCTATGCTGAGGGAAAGAAGAGCGAGTGATTCAATTAACAATTAATAATTAACAATTAACAATTGTTGGTTGGTCACGAAATGTTATAATTAAGGCGTCGCGAAATGCGGCGCCTTTTTTATTTATCACAAATTATCGAATTAGAGAATTGAATAAGACCGAGCGAAATAATCATTCGCTAATTCGCAAATTCGTGATAGAAAGATGAAGGATCACTTCGTGTCGGGAGCTTCGTCGATGAGTTCGAGGAACTGGTCGAGCTTAGGAGTGATGATTATCTGGGTGCGGCGATTGCGGGAACGTCCGACTTCAGTATCATTCGATTCAATCGGATTGTATTCGCCACGTCCGCCTGCTGTCAGCCGGCTTGGATTGACGCCATACTTGTTCTGTAGAGCCTGTACGACGCTGGAGGCGCGGAGGCAGGAGAGGTCCCAGTTGTTGCGGATGTTCTCGCGGTTGATGGGAACGTTGTCGGTGTTGCCTTCAATGAGTACCTCATAGTCCTTGTAGTCGGAGATGATCTTGGCAATCTTGCTGAGTGTTTGACCGGCCTTGTCAGAAATCTCATAGGAACCAGTACGGTAGAGCATGTTGTCGTTGAGCGAGATGTAAACCACACCTTTGAGTACCTTCACATCGACATCACGGAGCTCCTCTTTCGACAGGGAGCGTGTTAGGTTGTTGGTCAGGACGATGTTGAGCGAGTCGCTCTTCGACTTGGCATCGGTAAGCTGCTTGATGTACTTGTTGGACGCATTGATTTCATCGACGAGTTTGGAGATGTTGGTGCCCGACTGGTTGATGCTCTTGTCGAGTGAAGCCTGAAGGGCTTGATATTGTTCGAGGAGCTTGGCGTTGTTGGCGCGTGCCTCTGCCAAACGTTCCTCGAGGCTCTTACTGCCAGTCTCGCAGGAGGCAAGGGCGATTTTTGCATCGTTGAACTGACTCATCAGGAGATCGTAGTCATCCTGTAACTGGCTGTACTTCTTCTGTGTGACGCAACTGCTGCTGAGCAGTGCCAAGGCTGCCAGAAGGGCAGCGGAAATAAATTTCGTTTTCATCTGTTACTTGTTTTTTGAGTGTTTCTTTGTCTCTTCTCTTTGACCAACGAGATGTATAAAGGTTTAAAGTTGTCTAAATTGATGTCGCGCAGCAGGATGGACTGTCCTTGTAGGAGGGCCGCATTCCGCATGGCATTGAAGGTGGCATATTCTTTGGGGAAGTACTTGGAATAGTCAATCTTGAGGAGGTTCTCGCCATTGGCAGCCAGCAAGTCGAAGAGGGCAGCTATGGTCAGCTTGTCGGTCTCCTTGCCGGGAATCCAATTGTTAGGCTTATGCCTGTCGGTGGGATAGCCTTCGCGAATGACATCAATGTCGGCGAGCTGACGAATGAGACTGCCCGTCAGACGTGCAGGAAGTTTGAGCAACTGGCCTACCTCTTCAGTGGTGGGGGCTGGTTCTTCGTTGGCGAACTTGTTATAGATGACGCCGGCAACGAGGGTGAGCAGGAAGTCGCGGTCCTGGCGCGAGAGCTTTTCTTCGACATTCTCGAAATTGTAGTTCTGGATGTTCTGCGAGGCGTAGGACAATTCGGCGCCGTAGAGACAGATGATCCACGACATCTGGATCCACAGAAGAAGGAGAGGGAGGGCAGCGAAGGAGCCGTAGATGGCATTGTACTTGCTGACCCATATCTGGCCGTTGATGTAGAGCCATTGGAAGAGGAGGAACGCCGTTCCGGCAATGACAGCAGCTGCAAAGGCATTGAGGAAGCGCACCTTGCAGTTGGGGATTACGATATAGATGAATGTCAGGAGCAGGATGGTGAAGGTATAGGGTATCCAGCGCAGTATGGTCAGCAGCGTCTGGCTCAGTACGTAGTCGTACAGGTCGGTCTTTATGTAGGTCTGCAGGAAGATTTGTGTGCCCGAACTGATGACGAGGAAGGTGGGAACCAAGAAGATGATGCTCAGGTAGTCGGTGATGCGGCGCACGGTGCTGCGTCCGTCCTTGACTTGCCATATCCCGTTGAAGACATCCTCGATGTTGCCGATGAGGGAGTAGATGACCCAGAGAAGGAGGATGATGCCGATGCCGATGACGATGCTCGAAGTGGCGCGTTCGAGGTACTTCTCAGCGAAGGTATTGATGTAGTCAATCACTTCGGCCTGCCCGGGGAACGCTTCGGTAATGAGGTTGTAGAACATCTCCTGCATGCCGAAGCCGCGACCGATGCCAAGGGCAAGGGCTACAGTGGGAACGAGGGCGAGCAGGGTGTAGTAGGTGAGGGCCGACGCACGTACCATGATGCGATGGGCCAGGAAGAAGCGGATAGAGAGATAGACCGCCTTGAACACGTTCATCAGCCAACGATAGGTGCCACGGACGTCTTCGTTCGTGTAACTCCAGATGTCGTGCTTCAGGAACCTCCAGGTGATGATGATGCGCCGGATGAAGTTATTCATGGTGCTTATTTTTTATCCCGAATTATCGAATTTTGAGGGACGGTTCATTCAAACACGTTTCGAAAATTCGGCAATTCGGGATGAAGAAAAATGGGACTATTTCTTGAGTGTGATGGAGCCGCGGCCAATCATGCTGCCGTCGGCATAGAGCTCGACATTGTAGGTGCCGGCATCGAGAGCTTCGCCACGCTTGTAGAACATCGTAACCTTGGTCTCTTCGCCTCCAAATTCGATGGTCTTTCGAGCCGAATAGTCGATCATGGCATTCTCGTACTTGAAACGACCGCTCTGTGCATTGGTGAGCACCTCGTCGCTGGGTCGGAGGATGCGCAGATAGACGTCCTTCTCGCCGGTCTGTGCTGTGACATTTGCAGCGATGGTGAAGTTGACCTGGAATTTGGCAAGTTTATCGATGCGGTTGCGTTTTTCGACCTTGTCCTTGCGGTCGAGAGCGGTCACCGAAACGTTGGTGGCGGAAAGCTGGGCAGCCACTGTCACCTTCTTGGTAAGTGTCTCGTTCTGCTGACGAACCTGCTGGTTCTGCTGCTGCACGTTGCGCATATCGGTGCGTATCTGCTTGTTTTCGGCAATGAGGGCATCGTTGACCTTGTTAAGCGAATCGACTTGGGCAACATAGTATCTTAATACGCCGCGCACGGTCTCGAGTTCCTTCTTGAGGGCAGCGATACGACGGGCATCCTGTGCCTTGGTCTGTCGCAGTTCCTCGACAAGACGCTGTATCTTGATGCGCTGGTCTTCGAGCTTCTGTTCGAGCGAGTCGTTGTTGACCTGGAGCTTGTAGCCTTCGTACTGGATGGCCAGCTGGGTGTATTCGTCCTCGAGCTGTTCCTTTTCGAGAGCAAAGCCTTCGGTGAGTTCGTCGATGGTCTGCTGCTGACGCCAGATGTAGTAGCCTGCACCGCCAAGCAAGGCGAGGAGGATGACGGCAGCGGCAATAATAACAATCTTATTTTTCATAGATGCTTAATGTTTTGTGACTTGTTGGCCTTTTTTGCTCGAATGGGAGTAAAAATGCGGCGCAAAGGTACATATTTTTTGTTAAATAACGACCATTTGGAGCGAACTTTTTTAAATTATGTAGTTTTTTTTGCATTTTGTTTGTTTTTATTCACAAAATACGCTATCTTTGCAGCGTTATTATAAATAAAATAGGTATAAATTGGAACAAGAAAATAATAGCCGCAAGAGCTCATGGGGTTACTTCGGCAAAATGGTAGGATTGTCGATTCTTGGCATAATATTCTTCACAATTGTCATCTTGACCTGTTTGTCCCTTTGGATGAACGCCTATACACACCATAGCGAGCGAGTAGAGGTTCCTCGTTTAGCGGGTGTTCCGGCTACTCGAGCAGCAGAAATACTCGAAGAAGCTGGCCTCAAATCGATGGTCATCGACTCTGTATATGCCGATATGCAACCGGGCGCAGTTGTCGAACAACTGCCTGCAGCAGGTCTCCCGGTCAAGAAAGGTCGCATCGTCTATCTGACGATCAATGCCATCGGTGTGCGCATGGTCAAGATGCAGGAGGTTCGCGAAGGCGGAAGCCGTCAGGCACTTTCGACATTACGTTCGCTTGGATTTCGTGTGGATTCCATCAAGCAGGTGCCTTCGGAGATGGATGACCTTGTGCTAAGCGTCACCGTGGGCGGTGAGGAGATGGTGCCAGGCAAAGATTATCCCTTCGGTACCCACGTTGTAGTTTCGGTGGGCAACAGCCGGCTGGAGATTGAACCCGTAAACGAAGAAACCGAGGAGCAATGGCTGGAGTGACCGATGCCGTCGGGTCGGAAGAGCTGTTTGAGCATTTCCGCTTTGTGGCCGACCGTGGCCAGGGTCCGCTCCGGGTTGATAAGTTCCTTGTGGATCGTATTGTAGGCACTAGCCGCAACCGCATCCAGCGTGCAGCCGATGGCGGGTTCATCCTGGTAAACGGGAAACCAGAGAAATCGAATTACAAGGTGCGTCCCGGTGACGTGGTGCAGGTCATGATGGATCGTCCGCGACATTCCACCGAAATTGTTCCCGAGGAAATACCTCTCGACATCGTCTATGAGGATGAGGACCTGCTGGTGGTCAACAAGCCTGCTGGAATGGTGGTTCATCCCGGACATGGCAATTATACAGGCACCTTAGTCAATGCCTTGGCCTGGCACTTCTTGCAGCAAGGCTTGGAACTGGACTTGTCTGGGGAGGAGGAAGATGGCGATGAAGGCGATGAGACTTCCTTGAATGACTCCGAGCAAAGACCGGACTTCCAGAAACGAATGGGCCTTGTTCATCGCATCGACAAGGACACTTCGGGTCTGCTCGTCATTGCCAAGAACGAGGATGCAGGCACTTCGCTCAGCCGCCAGTTCTTCCACAAAACGACCCGCCGCCTCTATACTGCCCTCGTATGGGGACACGTTGAACAGGACGAGGGAACCATTGTGGGCAATATTGGACGCAACAAGCGTGACCGCACCCTGATGGAGTATTATCCCGAAGGCAGCGAGGAGGGCAAGCCTGCTGTGACGCATTACCGTGTCATCGAGCGACTGGGCTATGTGACCCTTGTGGAATGCCGCCTGGAGACCGGGCGGACCCATCAGATTCGTGTTCACATGAAGCATGCCGGACACACTCTTTTCAACGACAAGACCTACGGAGGTGACCAGATTCTGAAGGGCACCACCTTCGCAAAATATGCACAATTTGTGCGTAACTGCTTTGACATCTGTCCTCGACAGGCATTACATGCCAGGACTCTCGGCTTCCGTCATCCGCGTACAGGTGAGGAGATGGACTTTGAGGCACCGCTTCCCGAGGACATGACCCGACTCGTCGAAAAGTGGCGGGAATATGTTAGTAACAGAATCTATTGATGAAAAAAATAGCAATTGTAGCAGGAGGCGATTCCAGCGAATATGTAGTTTCGCTTCGCAGCGCCCAGGGCATCTGGAGCTTTCTGGACCACAAGAAATATGAGACAAGCATCATCGTCATCAAGGGTACCGACTGGAAAATGGTGCAATATGACGGAGAGAAATATGACTGGGACAAGACCTGGCGGGTAGATCGCGAGGACTTCTCTGTCATGAAGGACGGCACAAAGCTTTCTTTCGACTTCGCCTACATCATCATTCACGGTACCCCAGGCGAGAACGGAATTCTGCAGGGTTATTTCGATATGATAAGAATGCCCTATAGTTGCTGTGGAGTTCTGTCGGCGGCTTTGACCTGTTCGAAGTTCACCTGCAACCGTTACCTCTCGACCTTCGACATCCCTGTGGCCAAGAGCATCCTGCTTCATGTAGGCGACGAAATTGCGACCGATGAATGCATTCAGGAACTGGGTCTTCCTGTGTTCGTGAAGCCTAATGCAGGAGGGTCTTCGTATGCTACGACCAAGGTGAAGACCGCCGCCGAGTTGCAGCCTGCAATCGCTGCAGCAAAGAAGGAGGCCACGGGCGAGGTTATCATCGAACGTTTTATGAAAGGTACTGAGGTCACCTGCGGATGCTATACTTCGCGTAATGGCCTAAGGGCATTGCCTGTCACGGAAGTCGTCTCGAAGAAGGAGTTCTTCGATGTCGATGCCAAGTACAATGGTGCCGTGGAGGAGATAACCCCGGCACGCATCTCTGATGAAATGACCCAGAAGATACAGGCTCTTACCCAACGCATCTACCGATATGTTGGAGCCAAGGGTATCATTCGCGTTGACTACATCATCATCAGCGATACACCGCATCTTCTGGAAGTCAATACGACTCCCGGCATGACGGCCACTTCGTTCATCCCACAACAGGTCCGTGCTGCCGGTCTTGACATCTCGGATGTCATGGATGACGTAATCACCTTTGGATCAACAGGGTTCTGAAGGTCATGAAAAGTTAGTAAGTTGGTTTCTAAAACGTAAACATTATGGCAGAATACAATTTTGACGACATTCGTTGCTATAACGACGAGGACATTCCTGCGAAGCTTTGGCCATTGGCCGATCGTCCGGAAATACAGGCTGTCATCAAGGCAGGATTCCCCGAAGTGGATTTAGAGCAGATGAAAGCGCTCATCCGCAGTTGCAAGACAGTGAAGGATTTCCAAACCAAGGTGATCATCTTTTTCCTCGATTTGATGTGCAGCAAATGCACGGATGGTGTCGAGGCGGTTGGTATCGAAAACATTGACGATTCCTTGGGACACCTTTTTGTAACCAATCACCGCGATATTGTACTCGACTCTGCCTTGCTTAATGTCCTGCTCGCCAAGCATGGCAAGGAGACTTCCGAAATCGCCATCGGCAACAACCTGTTTGCTGCTCCGTGGATTGAGGATCTGGTGAGGGTTAACAAGAGCTTCGTTGTGCGTCGCGACATTACCGGTCGCCAGCTGCTCGAAGCATCGATGAAGTTGTCGGCCTATATTCACCAGGAAATTGTTGACAAGAAGCACTCCATCTGGATGGCACAACGTGAGGGCCGCTCCAAGGACAATTCCGACAATACGCAGGCTTCGGTCATCAAGATGCTGTCGTTGGGCGGCAAGAGCAAGGATCACATGCAGAACATTCGTGCTCTGCGTACCATCCCGGTGGCCATCAGCTACGAGTATGACCCCTGTGACTACCTCAAGGCTGCCGAATTCCAGCTTAAGCGCGACAATTCCGAATGGAAGAAGACCAAAGCCGACGATGTGAAGAGCATGGCTACGGGCATGACGGGATATAAAGGACGCATCCGCTACACCTTCACCACCGAGCTGAATGGCGTCTTCGACCAATATCCTTGGATCAATGACAGGAATGCCCAGGTCAATTGCGTCTGCGAGACCATCGACAAGATGCTGCACGAGGCCATGGTGCTCTATCCGATCAATTATGTAGCCTATGACCTCAAGTACCAGACCGATCGCTACAAGAAGATGTACACCGAGGCAGAAAAGACCAAGTCGGTTGCCTATCTGAATGGACAGCTTGCCAAGATCGATATTCCGAATCGCGACGAGGTTTACCTTTGGGATATGTTGCTCACAATGTATAGCAATCCTGTGTTCAACAAGGAGAAGCTCGTGCGCGAACAGGACACCAATTATGTACCCATGACATAACACTTTCATATTATGGACGAGAAGATTGTCAACGAGCTTATCGAGGAGCTCATCAAACTGAGTTTTGCCGAGGATATCGGCGATGGCGACCATACTACCCTCTGCTGCATCCCAGCTGATGCTGTGGGCAAGCAGAAACTCTTGATCAAGGAAGAGGGCATCTTGGCGGGTGTTGATATCGCACGCCGTGTGTTCAATGCCTTCGACCCAGAACTCAAGATGGAGGTCTTCATGCAGGATGGCGCGCATGTTGTTCCTGGTGATGTGCCTTTCATCGTGACTGGTAAGGAGCAGAGCCTGCTACAGACCGAGCGCCTGATGCTCAACATCATGCAGCGCATGAGCGGCATCGCCACTATGACCGCACGCTACGTCAAGGCCTTGGAAGGAACTGGCACCAAGGTGCTCGACACCCGCAAGACTACTCCTGGTATGCGTATCCTCGAGAAGATGGCTGTCAAGATCGGTGGCGGCTGCAACCATCGTATCGGTTTGTTCGACATGATTCTGCTCAAGGATAACCATGTCGATTTCTCGGGCGGCATCCACAATGCCATCAGCCGTGCCAAGCAGTATTGCAAGGAGAAGGGCAAGAACCTCAGGATTGAGGTGGAGGTGCGCAATTTCAAGGAACTCGACGAGGCATTGGCCGAAGGCGTGGATCGCATCATGTTCGACAACTTCACGCCCGAAGATACTGCCAAGGCCGTGAAGATAGTCAACCATCGCTGCGAGACGGAGTCGTCGGGCGGCATCACCTACGACACGATGCTTCCTTATGCCAAGGCTGGCGTCGATTATATCTCGTTTGGCGCATTGACCCATTCCGTGAAGGGCCTTGACATGTCGTTCAAGGCTGTAAAGTGATTCCAAACGAGGATTATCTTATGTAATATTATCTTGGGGCTCATCCTTTTAGGATGGGCCTCATGCTTTTTTCCTGGCACACTTGTAGTCCCTGCCTGTCATTTCCCGTGTCGAAATGCATTAATTTGCCGTTTATAGTTTCTTTTTTATATAAAAATGAAGAAATATTTAAAATTTTGCATCATTTTTTTCATTTTTTGAGGTTATTTCGAAAAAAGTCTGTATCTTTGCAGTCACTTTTCGTGTATTGTGTTTAATTGGTTAGTTTTTACGACAAAATGAAGATTCAACTCAGAAGTGCTCAGACCACTGAAGGTCGCAGGATGGCGGGTGCCCGCGCCCTGTGGGTCGCTAATGGAATGAAGCGTGAAATGTTTGGCAAACCCGTTATCGCCATCGTCAACTCCTTTACCCAGTTTGTGCCAGGTCATACACACCTGCACGAGATCGGCCAGATTGTGAAGGCCGAGATTGAGAAGCTCGGTTGCTATGCCGCTGAGTTCAATACCATTGCTGTCGATGACGGTATTGCCATGGGTCACGACGGCATGCTTTACTCGCTGCCTTCGCGCGACATCATTGCCGACTCGGTGGAATACATGGTGAATGCGCACAAGGCCGATGCGATGATCTGCATCTCGAACTGTGACAAGGTGACTCCTGGCATGCTGATGGCTGCCATGCGTCTGAACATTCCTGCCGTCTTCTGCAGCGGAGGCCCCATGGAGGCTGGCAAGTGGCGCGGCGAGAATGCTGACCTCATCACCGCCATGGTGAAGGGTGCCGATCCTTCGGTGACCGATGAGGAGATGGCCGAAATCGAAAGCTGCGCTTGTCCAGGCTGCGGTTCGTGCTCGGGTATGTTCACAGCCAACTCGATGAACTCGCTTACCGAAGCCATTGGACTCTCTCTGCCGGGCAATGGATCGATTCTGGCTACCCACGTGAATCGCATCCAGCTCTTCAAGGATGCTGCGAAACTGATTGTCAAGAACGCACTGAAATACTATGAGGAGGGCGACGAGAGCGTTTTGCCACGCAGCATCGCCACTCGTGCAGCATTCCTCAACGCCATGACCCTCGACATTGCCATGGGTGGCTCGTCGAACACAGTGCTTCACCTCCTTGCCGTAGCACAGGAAGGTGGCGTCGATTTCGAGATGAAGGACATCGACCGCCTTAGCCGCGTTGTGCCTTGCCTCTGCAAACTTGCTCCCAACACACAGAAGTATTCGGTGCAGGAGGAGAACCGTGCAGGTGGCATCCTCGGCATCCTTGGCGAACTTGCCAAGGGCAATCTGCTCGACCTCAGTTGCAAGCGTGTCAATGGAGCAACGCTCGGCGAGGACATCGAGAAGTATTCCATCCTCAAGGAGAACATTGACCCCGAGGCAAGCCGCATCTATCACAGTGCTCCTGCCGGCAAGTTCTCGATCAAGATGGGTTCGCAGAATGCACAGTGGGAGACGCTCGACACCGACCGTGCCAATGGCTGCATTCGCGACATCGAACATGCCTACACCAAGGATGGCGGTCTGGCTGTGCTTTTCGGCAATATCGCAAAGGACGGATGCGTCGTTAAAACGGCTGGCGTGGCTCCTGAACTCTGGCATTTCGAAGGTCCTGCCGTATGCTTCGACTCGCAGGAGGATGCTTGCGAAGGCATTCTCGGTGGCAAGGTCAAGAAAGGTGACTGTGTCGTCATCACCCACGAAGGTCCCAAGGGTGGACCAGGCATGCAGGAGATGCTTTACCCGACATCCTACATCAAGTCGATGCATATGGGTAAGGAATGTGCCCTCATCACCGACGGGCGTTTCTCGGGTGGCACATCCGGCCTGTCGATTGGACACATCAGCCCTGAGGCAGCTGCCGGCGGCAACATCGGAAAGATCAAGGATGGCGACATCATCGTCATCGATATCCCGACACGTTCAATCAACGTCAAACTCAGCGACGAAGAGTTGGCCGCACGTCCACAGCAGCCCTTAAAGCGTCATCGCGTGATCAGCAAGGCTTTGCGCGCCTACGCCCAGTCCGTTTCGTCAGCCGACAAGGGCGGTGTGCGTATCATCGATTAAGTTGCTCCTATCAGGAATAATTAAGGTAATAAATCAGAAACAACCCATAGAATGTCAGAAAGAATATCAGGTGCAGAAGCGCTGATGCGCAGCCTCGAGGATCAGGGTGTCACCACCCTCTTCGGTTATCCAGGAGGCGCCATTATGCCTACTTACGATGCACTCTATGATCACCGCAACAAACTCAACCATGTGCTGGTAAGACATGAGCAGGGTGCTATCCATGCTGCACAAGGCTATGCCCGCGTCAGCGGAAGAACAGGTGTGGTATTGGTGACATCAGGTCCTGGTGCCATGAACACCATTACTGGTCTCGCCGATGCAATGATCGACTCTACTCCGCTTGTCGTTATTTGTGGACAGGTAGGGGCAGCAATGCTGGGTACCGATGCGTTCCAGGAAGTCGATGTGGTCGGTGTGACGCAACCTATCAGCAAATGGAACTATCAGATACGGCGTGCTGAGGATGTGGCATGGGCAGTAGCACGTGCTTTCTATATCGCAAGTACGGGTCGTCCTGGTCCCGTCGTGCTCGACTTTACGAAGAATGCACAGACTACCGTCATCGACTATGAGCCGCAGAAGGTCAATTTCATCCGTTCGTATGTCCCCGAGCCCGTTTGTGACAGATCGGTAATCCAGAAGGCAGCTGAGATGATCAACCAGAGTGTGAAGCCGTTCATGCTGGTGGGACAAGGTGTGGAACTGGCGGGTGCCAATCAGGAAGTGCTCGAACTTGCGGAGAAGGCGCAGATTCCTTTCGGATGCACGATGTTGGGCCTGTCGGCCATTCCTTCCGACCACCCGCTCAACAAGGGTATGCTGGGCATGCACGGCAATCTCGGTCCCAATGTCATGACCAACCAATGTGATTTGCTGATAGCCGTGGGCATGCGTTTCGACGATCGTGTAACCGGCAATCTGAAGACCTATGCCAAGCAGGCCAAGGTCATCCACTTTGAGATTGACCCCTCGGAAATTAACAAGAATGTGAAAGCCGATCTGGCTGTTCTTGGAAACTGCAAGCAGACTCTGGCAGATGTAATCCCGTATGTCGATGAGGCCAAGCATGGCTCGTGGATAGCCGGCTTTGCACCCTACGAGGAGAAGGAGTACGATAAGGTCATTGATAAGGCATTGAATCCCACCGAGGGACCATTGTTGATGGGCGAGGTGGTCCGTAAGGTGAGCGAAGCCGCCCACAATGAGGCCATCCTTGTCACTGATGTAGGTCAGAACCAGTTGTTCGGATGCCGGTACTTCAAGTTCACGAAGAAACGTTCCATCGTCACTTCCGGTGGTTGCGGTACGATGGGCTTTGCCCTTCCTGCTGCCATTGGTGCTACCTTTGGCGCTCCCGACCGCACTGTCTGCATGTTTGTAGGTGATGGTGGTCTGCAGATGACCATTCAGGAACTGGGTACCATCATGGAACAGAAGGCACCGGTGAAGATGATTTTGCTCAACAACAATTATTTGGGCAATGTGCGCCAGTGGCAGTATCTGTTCTTCAACAAGCGCTACTCGTTCACTCCGATGCTGAATCCAGACTACGAGTTGATTTCCAAGGGTTATGGCATCCCATGCCGCACTGTTGTCGAACGGAAGGATTTGGATGCGGCCATTCGTGAGATGCTCGACACCGAGGGCCCATTCCTTTTGCAATGTGCAGTGAAGGAAGAAGATAATGTTTTACCGATGACTCCTCCAGGCTCCAACGTGGATGAGATGTTATTAGAAATAGTGTGATATGGCAGAACATGTAAAAAATGGCGGTGAGTGCGGCGATTGCAACACTTGCGGCAAATGCGACGAGGCACAGGCATCGTTGCAGGCTTTGGATGAGGCTGTGAAG
>JAEEUA010000124.1 GCA_016286775.1 Bacteroidales bacterium | reverse complement strand
TATCATTAATTTTTCAGTATGTGTATATATATGACTACCTTGCACAATAATAATTCATGTCAATTCATGATAATTCGTGTTAAGAAATAGACGCATATAATTATCGTTAATTTTGGTTACATACTTAATTCATGATCAATTCATGATAATTCGTGTTAAAAAAACTATTCGAGATTCGTGGTCCATTCGATCACCTCCACTTCTTGATCGTCCAGACCACCACGCCCCAGACCTCGAAATTGTCGTCCGCATCAACTCGTATGGGCTTGTAGTTCCGATTGGCAGGACGCAGTTCGATATATCCTTCATGACGATGCGTCAGGTCGAGATACTTGATGGTGAACTCCTCGTTGATGTAGGCGACTATCACGTCGCCATTATACGGTTGGATTGATCGGTCGATGACTGCAATGTCACCGTCGCAGATGTTCGCCTCGATCATCGAATCGCCCTGCACACGTCCGTAGAACGTGGCTTCCGGGTGCTTGATGAGGTCACGATTGAAGTCGAGGCTATCGCGATGATAGTCTTCGGCAGGCGATGGGAAGCCCGCCTTGATGCCTGGAGCGAGTTGAAGTCTCTGATGCTCTTCGAACTCGCTTGGGAGGATTTGGATAGTGGGCATATTTGTTGTTACAGAATTATTTTTTTTTAGATGAAAAGACTACAGACGGGGGTGTAAGCCCCCGTTAGACCAGGTCCCAAACAAAAGGAGTGCTGAAGGCACGAAAGATCTTTCGCCCTTACAGGGCTTCCGTGTGTGGTGGTATCCATCACCGGGGGCTTACACCCCCGTCTGTGTTCTTGTCGCCCCTTCGGGGCTTTTGAATGGAAAGGTGTCAAAAAAACCGCAACTCTCATCAGAGAATTGCGGCAACGTTGCCCCACCGAGACTCGAACTCAGTCAAACAGAACCAAAATCTGGTGTGCTACCATTACACCATGGGGCAAAACGCAACTTAATTTTGCGGGCGCAAAGGTAAGAACTATTTCTGACATTTCCAAATTTTTTGGGAAAAACTTTGGTTCCTGCCTGTTCTTTTTGGCCAAATGAACAGTGGAAACTACATTTTCAGACGTAATTGCTCTGCTCGGAATAGGCTTCGACGACGTTGATGACGAAGTCGCCTATCTTTTCGCAGCTACCCACGATGTCCATGTAGAACATGCCGGACTGGTAGCTGTAGTCGCCGTTCTGGATGTTTCCGATGTTCAGTTCGCGCAGCTGGGTGCGCAGGGCGTTGATGCCATCCTCCATGTTGTAGGCGCGCTGCATGTCGGCCTCGTTTATCTCGGGCTTCTTGAGCAGGGTGATCATCTGGTCGAGCGCCTGGCGGGTGAGGCTGACCATCTTGTCGATGTTCTGCTGCTGCATGTGGATGAAGGCGACGTGATGCTCGTTCTTGCGCAGGACGACACAGGCTATCTTGTAGCAGGCGTCGCCGATGGACTCCAGTTCATCGACAATGCGGAACAGGGCGCGCGTGCGTGCTGCCGTATGTCCCGATACGGTGGAGGTGTCGATGCGGCTCAGATAGCGCACTATCTCGAGTTCGAGGCGGTCGGTGATCTTCTCGTACTTCTCGATGCGCGAGAAAGTATGGCTGTACTGGGCATGATCGGCGGGCAGACGGAGGAAGTCGTCGGTGAGCTGCAGCATGCGCTGGCAACGCACGGCGAAGAGGATGGCTTCCTTGCGTGCCTCTTCGATGGAGAGTTCGGCGGTGCTCAAGAGTCCTCCCTGGATGAAGTGGAGGCTCAGCTCTTCGTCATCGTCGTCGGTGATGGGCAGGAAACGGGCCACGAGCGCCTTGATCTGCGAAATGAAGCCGATGAGCAGCAGGGCGGTGACGAAATTGAAGCAGGTGTGGAAGATGGCGATGCCGAAGGCGAGGGCTGCGGGCGAGGGGAAGCCTGTGCCAAACGAGACGAACTGCCACGTGACTTCGCTGATGGGATAGATGAGCACCAGGCTCCAAAGCATGCCGAAGAGGTTGAAGAGCAGGTGGCTGTAGGCCGTTCGACGGGCGGAGATATTGGCTTTGCGCGATGCGATGACGGCGGTGAGCGTAGTGCCGACATTGTCACCGATGACGAGGGCGGCTGCTATGGGGAAGATGAGCCATTCGGTGGCCACCAGCGCCATGGCAAGCAGGATGGTGGCTGCCGACGAGCGCAGGATGATGGTGATGCAGATGCCGATGAGCACGAAGAGGAAGATGCTTCCGTAGCCCCAGCCCGACAGCATGGCTATGAACTCGGCGGCGGCGGGCTGTTCGGACGGCGAGGGCATCAGGTCGATGAAGGTGGTGAAGCCGAGGACGTAGAGCGACACGCCCATCAGTATCTCTCCCCAGGGTCGGAACGTGGGGCGGTTGGAGAAGACGAAGGGCAGGGCGAGGATGACGAAGGGTAGCGCCCAGGAATGGATGTTCCACTGGAAACCGAGGGTGGCGATAATCCAGGCGGAGAGGGTGGTGCCTACGTTGGCTCCCATCATGATGGCGATGCTCTGGCTAACCGAGAGGAGGCCGGCGTTGACGAGGCCTACGGTCATGACGGTCATGGCGGAGGAGGATTGGATGATGGCGGTGATCCAGGTGCCGGTCCAGAAGCTGTGGAGACGATTGCTGGAGATGCTGCGCAGGCTGGCGCGCATCCGCGAACCTGCCACCTTGAGGATGCCCTGGCTCATCACTTTCATGCCATAGAGGCTGAGGGCTATGCCGCCGAGGAGGGAGAGTATGAGGAGAAGAGGGGTCATGGGCAATTAATTTATGGGAGTTGATGGGAGTTAGTGGGAGTTAATGGGAGCTAATGGGAGCTAATGGGAGTTGATGGGTGTTGATGGACGAGACGTTTCCTTGTGGAGAATGGGCCCAAGAAACTTGCGTCCGTTAACCACGTGCGTCAGCGCTAACTCCCGCTAACTCCAGTTAACTCCAATTTTATAGTGCACAAAAATACGGAAAAAAATCAAGAAATGGGCATCTATTCCCAAAAAATTGGGGAAAAAACTGAAATTTCGTTCAAAAAATGCTGAAAATGACAAAATAATGCGTATCTTTGGCACCAAATATCCATCAAAAACAACAATACTATGAATAAGGCATATACCTTGCACGACTACTGCACGATCACCCAGAAGGAACTGCAGACCATCCCCTACATCAACGAAATCATCGAACGCGGACATGCTTCGGAACTCATTCTGGTCAACGAGGCCCTGCAGGAACGACAGATTGCGAAGATTGCTGACGAGATTGCCCACCGCTCGAAGGTGCGCATCGTCCTGATTGCGGGTCCCTCGTCGAGCGGAAAGACTTCGACCAGCAAACGCCTCTGCATCCAGCTCCTCGCCGACCGCAAGCACCCCGTGGCCCTTTCGACCGACAACTGGTTTGTGAACCGCGACCAGACACCCCTCGACGAGAACGGCAAGAAGGACTACGAGAGCATCCACTCGATGGACCTCAAGCAGTTCAACGACGACCTCAACGCCCTGATTGAGGGGAAGACCGTGGAGCTGCCCTTCTACAACTTCTCGAAGGGCGAACGCGAATACCGAGGCGAGATGCTGACGCTGACGCCGGACATGATCCTGGTGATCGAAGGCATCCATGCCCTCAACCCTATGCTGACCGACATGGTGGACGAGAGCCGGAAATACAAGGTGTATGCCGCACCGCTCACACCCGTCTCGATGGACGGACAGCACTGGATTCCGACGTCGGTGAACCGCCTGCTGCGCCGCATCAGCCGCGACTTCCAGACGCGCGGGCAGAGCGCCCAGCAGACCATCGCCGGATGGGAGTCGGTGCGCGCCGGCGAAAAGAAATGGATCGAGCCGTTCATGAAGGAGGCGGACGCGGTGTTCGACACGTCGATGCTCTACGAGCTGGCTGCCCTGAAGCCGAAGGCGCTGGATATCCTGCGCGAGGTGCCCGAGGGTTCGAGCGAGTACGCGACGGTGAAGCTGCTGATGGAGTTCCTGTCGTGGATCACTCCGCTGGACATCACGAAGATCCCGCACACGTCGCTGCTCCGCGAGTTTATCGGCGGGTCGCTGTTTGATGTGAAGTGAGGAAGAAAAAAAACTCCCCGGGTGGTTGCCTGGGGAGGTTTTTTTATGGGCGGCCAAAGATGGCCGCTACGGAAACACGATTGAACCGTTCGAACTTTGCTTAGAGGTTGCTGTCGGAGGCGTACTGGTCGATCATGGCCTGGGTGGCGAGGACGTAAACCTCGACACGGCGGTTCTGCTTGCGGCCTGCGGCGGTGCTGTTGTCGGCAACGGGCTCGTTGTAGGAGCAACCTTCCTCGGAGAGACGAGAAGAGGCGATGCCATTCGACTTGAGAACCTTCGATACGGCCTCGGCACGCTGGAGAGAGAGTCTCTCGTTGACAGCTGCGCCACCGGTGTTGTCGGTGTGACCCTTGATAAGGATGTCGGTGTTGATCATGTCGGAGGTGGTCATCTGAGCGGCGAACTTGGCGAGGGCTGCACGAGCGGTAGAGCTGAGGTCAGCCTTGCCGGTAGCAAACGTCATGTCGGCGTTGAACGTACACTTGATGGCGGTAAGACCGTTGGCATCGGTGATGGTCTCGACGTCGGCAGCCTGTGCGAGCTGTGCTTCGAGGGCGGCCTTCTTCTTGTCCATGTGCTTGCCGATGAGGGCACCTGTGCCTGCACCTACGGCTGCGCCGATGGCGGAACCGATGGCTGCACCCTTACCCTTGCCGATGAGTGCACCAATACCTGCACCGAGAGCTGCACCACCACCTGTACCGATGAGGGTACCGTTACCCTGATACGTGCCGCAAGAATTCATGACGAGCATGAGGGCGGCGAGAATGATCAATGTGAATTTCTTCATTTGTTTGTGGATTTGTGTCGTTGACTAATGTCGCGGACGGGTTAGTATTAAGTATAGATAAAGAATTAGTTTCGGAGTGAATGGGAGCTGATGGGAGTTGATGGGTGTTGATGGGAGTTAGCGGGAGTTAGCGGGAGTTAACGGGAGTTAACGGACGATAGCTTCGCCTTGACGAGAATGGGGTTCAAGAAACATTTGTCCCTTAAAATCCCTTAGATTCCCTTAGAATCCCTGGAAGAACACTTCCCCCTCCCCTACGGCGAGGCCGCGAAAGGAATCGGGGGCGGGCTGACCACTCAGGGTGAAGATGCGACGTCCCTTACGGCGACCATCGAATCGCGGGGCTTTGCGGGAGCTGTCGCCTGCGATGCCGATACGCACAAAGGAGAGGAAGCAGCGCTTGTCGGTGGTTGCGAGGGTGACGGTGGCATCGGCGGGACAGTTGTTGAGCGTGATGACGTGCGTCTCGTAAGGATCGCCCATCGTGGCCTCGTAATCGACCTGTACGCCCTCGTGGCCGGTGATGCTGACTGTCAGACCTCCTTCGACCGAAGACCAGCCCTTCACGCCGACTTCGATGGTGAGCGTGACGCCCTGGTCATTGCCCAATGGACGGCTGGTGAGCTGTCCGCTCTTCTTGCTGGTGCCCACGCGAATGGCACCGCCTGCCTGGTACGTCGATACGACGGTGGGGAAGTTGTCGTTGCCCGTCCAGGGCACACCCGAACCGCCATTGGAGGTGTCGTTGCCGTCGGTGACGGACGAGAAGTCGTCGTCGAGCAGCATCTCGGCGATGGTGGTCTGGCCGGGATCGACTTCGCAACCGGGATGGGAACCGCCCGGATCGCCGCCTTCGTAATGTCCGCCACTGGTGCCGCCCGATGCGGAACCGTTGACAACAGCCTTCGAGAAATCGAAGGCATAATCGATGCTGTCGCCCCAGATGTAGTCGGCCAGCTGCGGATAGTCGATGAAGGGATTGCGGTTCTTCTGTTCGCTATAGACGCGTTCGTTGCGGATGATCTCCCAGTCGGACACGGGGTCGTCGGCATTCCACTTGAGCAGGAGGTCAATCAGCCACGACTTGATGGTGGGATAGTCCTGCTGGGTGAAGGCCACCGTGTGAGCCACGTTGGCATTGGAGCCCCAGGGGGCGTTGGCATAGCAGGTGGCTACATAGAAATAGATGCGCGCGAAGTCGCCCTTGTAGTCGTCGCAGGGTTCGAAGACCGTGCCGCTGTATTCGGAGCGCTTCGACTCGCCTACCAGCGTGCAGCCGTTGTTGAACTTGACCGACGAGCCGACGAGACCGAGGGGATAGTTGCTCTTGGCCGAATTGGCATCGATGTCGGAAGGATAGACGTTGAAGAGGTCGGAGAAGCAGTTGCTGACATTTCCTCCACCCCACCACGACTGCGGGCAACAATGCTCCCTGTTGGCACCATTGGGCGCGAGGCCTACTCCGGTGAAGTAATAGACGCGCGGGGAATAGTAGTCGAAGACCTGGTTGTCGGTGCCCGGGACGACATCGGTGAGTTCGTAATGGAACCACAGGGAGCCATAGCTGAAGACCTCGTGGTCGGCGACCACCGTCCCCAGCGCTACCTTGAGGCTCTTTCCGCTGAGCTGGTCGGCCGAAGCATAATAGCCGTCGGGCACCTGGCTCTGTTCGGCAAGGCCTGTCGGGGCAAGGCCGAAAAGCATTGCCCCAAGGACTGCGGTATGCCGGATGTTACTTGACAACGTACTTTTTTCCGTTAACGATGTAGATACCCTTCTTGCTCATGTCGCTGACACGCTTGCCGAGCACGTTGTAGATCACAGCGTTGGAGAGGTCGATGGCGCTGTCGTCGCTGACACGCCTGATGCCTGCAGTGCTGCCGTTGAGCGAATAGATGGAGCTGCCGGTCGAGAACTCGTAGGTGCTGCCTCCGTAGAGCGTGAGCTTGCCATAGACGATCACTTCGTCGCCCACCTTGATCTCGTCCTCGGCGGTGAACTTCTCCCCTCCTACCGAATAGCCGCGATAGACCTCGAGCTCCTTGGTCGTGGTGCCGTCGTCGGAGATGAAGTAGGTGGCGTTGCCGAAGCTGGTGCTCACCTCGTTGATGGTGGAGATGATGCCCTTGACATACACCTTTTCGTCCAGTCCCTCACCGGCATCGATGAGCTCGAAAGCCTTGGCTACGGTGTAGGCGGTCTCGGGCGTGTTCTTGATATTGACGGCGGGACCTTCGCCCTTGGTGAGCTTGACGATGTAGTTGTTCTTGTCCATCTCGTAGGTGGTGTTGTACTTCTTGATGACACCATAGACGATGACCTCGTCGCCGGCCGAGAGATATGCGTCGGACTCGGGATCGACGCCATTGAGGCCCTTGCCGGAGTAGATTTCGAAGGCATTGTCGTCGAGCCAGTAGGTCAGGCTGCCGTACTTCGAGCTGTAGCTATCGACCTTGCTGACCACGCCCTTGACATAGACGCTGTCGGCGAGGTCGGCTGTCGGATCGTCGATGAGGGCGATGGCCTCGGCTGTGGTGTAGGCCGTCTCGATGGTGTTGGCGATGGAATGAACGGACTTGATGGTGATGACAGCGGTGGCGACCTTGCTCTGGGTGTCCTCGCTGTTGACAGCCACGGCCTTGACGGTGGTGGTCTCGCTCACGACGAATGGCTCGGCATAGGGTGTGCTGCCATCGTTGGGCTCGGAGCCATCGAGGGTGTAGTAGATCTTGCAGCCTTCGGCAGCCGTGATGGTGACGGTCTGCGGCTCGGTGTAGGTGCCCGTGGCGGGCGTGATGACGGGAGCTGCGACTTCATCGACGGGGGTGCCGCCATCGCCCAGCACGAGGGTGATGGACTGAAGGCCTACCTGGTTGTTGGTCTCGGAGAAAGAGATGGTGTAGGACGTTGCGCCAATGGCTACGTTCTCGAAGGCGAAGGCATCGGTCTCGGCGACTGGGGTGCCATCGACCACGATGCTGGCAGTCTTGGTCTTGGTGTTCCACTGCTTGAAGAGGACAGAGGTGCTGACGATCTGCGACTTGGCAGTTACCACGATGTCGTAGCCCTTGGTGACGGGGCAATCGTCGATGGCATTGCCTTCCGGCTGCTTGTTGGCCTTGGTGAAATAAACGGTAGCATCGTCGAAGTTAACGGTGTGCTCGGCATAGGACTGGGTCCAATCGGCTACGCCATCGAAGTTCCAGCCGACAAAGTCGAGAGTAACGGTGCGGTCGGCCTTTGCAGCGAAGGCTGTCAGGGCGACTGCAGCTAAAGCAAGTAGAAATTTCTTCATATAGTATTTATTTAAGTTTACGTTTGGGGCAAAGATATATATTTTTTTCGATGGATGGACAAAAATTTGCGGAAAATTCAACTTTTAGGCCGAATTTTCCGCATTAAGTTTAAAAAATGACATCAAACAAGGCAAATAATTGGAGTTATCCCCCTAATGAGCCAACTGCATGAAACAAAGTATCACTCCTACAGGCCCCATGCTGCGGCCGAGAACGAAGACTCGACGGTCCGTTCGATGTCGTCGGGCAGATTGGGGAAGAAGTTGATTCCGGTGAGCGTCTCGAGCTGGTCGATGGTGACACTGTACTCGCGAATCATGGGATGAATCTCGGTGGACGTGAGTTCGGGGTAATTGTCGCGATGCTCTACCCAGAAGGCAATGGCGGCGTAGTTGGAGCCCTTGACGCGCAGGAGAGCCATCCAGTAGTATTTGGGCACGGGCACCACATGACCATCGACGGTGATGTTCTGCCGGATGTTGTCGAGCGTGCCTCCCTTGACGACGTAGAGCGTGTCGGCGAACGTCTCGGAGCGGCCCAGCGTCTGGACGAAGCTCTCGAAATAGACCCACTGGATCTTGTTGAAGTCGCCCGACTGGGGCATCACGTTGGACATGTAGAACGTCTGGTCGTTGGCCTCGCGACTGTAGCGGCGGTCGTTGCTGGCGCAGAGGTGGCCGTGCTGGAAACCGTTGAAGGGTGCATCGGACTTGAGGCTATAGCTGCCCAGATCGGGGTCGGCGGGGAACTGGGGCTTGATGTCGTAGCTCTTGCGGTTGGCCACGGTGGCACGATTGCGGCTGTCGAAGCGGAAGGCCACCCAACGGGGCATGAAGTGCTCGGGGCTGTACTCCAGCATGTAGTTGACCAGCGAATCGTCGCGTTCGAAGGTGCTGTGCTCGACAAAGAGGTTGCCGGGCTGCAAGGCGGGAGTCTCCATACGAACGGTGTAGCGCGTGAGCGGGATGGGCGACACGTCATCGACACCCGGTGCATCGGGATCGATCATCTCGCCATCGGGCTGCACGTTGAAGATATCGCCATCGTCATCGACATCCTCGCAGGCGGTGGTGGCAGCGAGCATCACTGCCATCATCGTCAAGTATTTAGCGAACTTATTATAGGTGCTCATAATTCGAGATTTTTATATCACGAATTAGCGAATTAGAGAATTGAAATGGATTGAACTTTGAATAAAAGCTTTGAATGAACCAAGTCGATAATTCGATAATTCGTGACAATGAAAGACATGAGAATTACTGGGCCTTATAGACCTTGACCTCGGTGATCTGGGTGTTGTGATTGGAGAGGACCTTGAGGGTGTAGCGGGTGCCTGCAGCCTGGTAGTCGCTGGCGATGTTATAGACATTGGTGCCCTTTGCGCCTGTGGTCTGCGTGCTGACAGCGTTTTCGCCCACGAAGATATTCTGGACGATGGAGGCCGATGCGGCTTCACGCCCGGTGATTTCGATGGCACTGACCGCGAAGTCGAAGCCATGGAACTCGAGGGTGGCGTCCTGCTTGCCGAGGATGACGTACTGGTCCTTGCTGTTGTAGTAGAAACCATTGCCATCGCCTGCCGGGGTGAGGGTGATGGTGTAGCCCTCGTAGGTGTAGGTCTTGGCTTCGGTCTGCTTCTCGGTGTCGATGCCGAACACGTTGTCGGTGAAGCTGAGGGTGATGTATTCGCCGGTGGGTGTACCGGGCCCGGGATCGTCGCCACTGCCCGAGCCGCCACTGATGTACTGGGCGTTCTTGATCTGCGGGTTGCCGTTGTATTCGTTGTACTTGCCTTCGACGGTGATCTCATCGCCCTCCTTGATGCCGAGGCTCTCGAAGTTCTTGGCGTTGCCGTCCTTGTCGAGCAGGCCATAGATGTAGATGGTGCCCGTGGCGTCGGTGAGGTCGAAGTTGCCGTACTGCGTGTTGGTGATGTTGCTCACCTTACCCGTCAGACGGTAGGTGGTGTTGGGGTCGGCCTTCGAAAGGAAGTCGGCAATGGTGCTCTGTTCGGTGGTCCCCGGACCAGGCACATCGCCACCCGAGCCACCGCTGATGTACTGGGCGTT
>JAEEUA010000123.1 GCA_016286775.1 Bacteroidales bacterium | reverse complement strand
TGCGAGAAGCAACATTCGACGTTACAGTCATCAAATTTACGCCAGAGGGAGCCTATTTCATCGGAGATCAGAAAGGAAACTCGGCGATTTATATGTAAAATACTAAAACTATGGAAACCGTATTATTAACCAATTGCGGCACATCTTTCGAAGCGGATGTCATCAAGAGTGTGCTCGATGGCGCCGGAATCCCCTGTATGATTGTCGATCACAAGCATGTAGCTATGTGGTCGTTCCAAGGGCCTGACACTATCGGCGGCGTGAGGATCTATGTCTTCGAAAGTATGCTCGAAGAGGCCCGGAAGGCCCTTGAGACCAGTCACGATGCCGCTTCGGAAGCTGCCTTCGAGAAAGCGGCCGAAGAAGCACCTCCTCTTGAGCAGATGGAAGAGGACGAAGAGTAAGAAACGAGTAAATGATAAGAGAGCGGTGACGAGAATGTTTTGTCACCGCTCTTTTTCTCTTGTTATGCCTGGATTTGTCGAAAAAAGAAATTGAGTTTTGCGAACTACGGGTATCAATCTACACTAAAAATACATTATAATAATAAATAATTGAACAAATATTTGGAACGAAAAGGAGAAATCCGTTTCTTTGCAATGTGATATCAAAATAATATCATTATATATCTTAGTAAAACTTCTAAAAAACATTTATTATGGAAAGTAAAGAGTATGAATTCAAGGGTGGTTCGATGAACGGTTTTATTATGCTGTTCCTGGTGTTGGCCATGGTCTTTGGTATGTTCTATTTCATAGCTTTGACTGTCACCTATGAGAATGGATGGTATATGATTCCTGCTGTCCTGCTTCTGATATGTATCATCATCGGTTGCTGCGGTTTCTCGATGCAGGAACCCAACGAGGCCAAGGTGCTGACCTTCTTCGGCAAATATGTGGGCACGTTCCGCAAGACGGGTTTCTATTGGCTCAATCCTTTCATGAGTGTGAAGAAGGTTTCACTGCGCGCACGTAACTTCAATGCCGATCCCATCAAGGTGAACGACAAGGCAGGAAACCCTGTGATGATTGGATTGGTGGTTGTTTGGCGTCTGAAGGATACCTACAAGGCCATCTTCGACATCGACACCGATGTCGCCAATGCCAATACTGTGGGTGGTGCTGCTGGACTACGCATGAACAAGTTCGAGCGCTTTGTGGCTGTGCAGAGCGATTCTGCCCTTCGTCAGGTGGCTGGTATGTATGCCTATGACAACGATGGCGACGACTCGCATGAAGTAACATTACGCAGTGGTAGCGAGGAAGTCAACGACGTACTGCTTCGCAAACTCAACGAACGTCTGGAGATGGCTGGTCTCGAAGTGACTGAGGCTCGCATCAATTATTTGGCCTATGCTCCCGAGATTGCTGCCGTGATGTTGCGTCGCCAACAGGCTGCTGCCATCATCACTGCCCGTGAGAAGATTGTGGAAGGTGCCGTTTCGATGGTGAAGATGGCGCTCGACAAACTTTCGGACGAAGAGATTGTGGAACTCGACGACGAGAAGAAGGCCGCTTTGGTTGGCAACCTGCTCGTGGTACTTTGCGGCGATGAGCCTGCGCAGCCGGTCATCAATTCGGGTACGCTGAACCACTAAAGGAAAGCAGCCTAACATGGCTGCTGACATGAACGTGACTTAGATAAATGAATTCTGTAAAAAGCGTAGAAATAATGAAAACCTATCGAACAAGAATAAGCGTAGGACTGGTGGCTTTCATTGTCGTGGTTCTATTGGTGTGCTGCTTACCCGGCATCCTTGGCGATGCAGGATGGAGACTGCTGATTTCGGTGTGTATGACCTGTGTGCCAGTGTTCTTCCTGATATATTCCATCAAATACACCATCGATGGTACAAAGCTGAGGGTGACGGTGCTCGGTATATTCAATGACAAGTACGACCTCACGAAACTGGTGTCAGTGGTTCCTACACGCACCATCCTGAGTGCTCCCGCCTCTTCGTTGAAGCGCATCCGCTTGGATTTCAGCGATGGCAATGCCGTGGTCATCTCGCCCCGCTATCAGGAGGATTTCCTCGCCGAGCTGCAAAAGATTAATCCGAAGGTGCAGATTGACGAGAGGCTGCTGCTTTGATTAGCTGACTCTATAATCATTCATGAACCTTTTCTAATTTTATTGTTATGGCCAAAAAAGAATCTACCACCAAAAGTTTCGTGCTTCGTGTCGATGGCGCCACCATGGATGCCATCGAGGCATGGGCTGCTGATGAGTTCAGGTCTGTCAACGGGCAGATCCAGTGGATATTGGCCGAAGCACTCCGCAAAAGCGGGCGAATGAAAAAACCGAAAGCCAAGCCTATTGATCCGCCTGAAGAGGCGTGAACATGCAAATTGTTCCCATCACATAGATAGTCAGCCCAATCTCTTCTGAGGTCGGGGCTGACTATATTTTGTTGCGTACAATGTCTGACATAAAAAAGCTCGTAAGAATGAGATAGAGCCAACATCTATGAAGGCATAACCTTTCTTGGCCAAGATTGGTTATGCCGCCATCGAAGTATGACCAATCTTGGCCAAGAATGGTCATGCTGCAAACGACGAAAGCACTCTGTCGGCCGTCAGAGTGCTTTTCCCAATCGGAGAATAACCAATCTTGGCCAAGAATGATCATGCTGCGATAGAAGCATAATGTTTTCATCTTTCAAATCTGTATGCTCCAAGCGTCGCATACCCAATCTTGGCCAAAAAAGGGTATGCCTCCATCGTCGCATACCCAATCCTGGCCAAGAAAGGTCATGCCGCGATTGGCGAAAGTACTCTGACGGCCGAGATAATGCTTGTTCCTATCGTCGCATAACCAATCTTGGCCAAGAATGGTCATTCTTCGGCGGGAGTATAACCATTTTTGGCCAAGAAAGGTCATGCTGTGATTTTACGGAACGAATTCCCCAGTCTTAAAGAGGCTTCAAGCTGACAGCGAAGCCGCCTCCGGGCATGGCATTGAGTTTCAGCACGGTCTTGCTGTTAACGGTCTTTCGGGAGATGACGTATGCTTGCGGATTGTTCAGGTAATTGGCATCCTTGGCATCCTGGTAGATGGTGGCTTCGTATTTGCGATTCGGGTCGAGGAAGTCGAGTTTAATGGCCGAAGCATGTGGATCCATGCCCGTCACGCCACCGATGAACCATTGGTCTGAACCCTTCGCCTTGCGTGCTGCCACGATGTATTCCATTGGCTCGGCTTCGAGGTAGAGGCTTCGATCCCAGTCGCAGGCCACGTCCTTGATGAACTGGAACGCATCCATGAAACGCTCGTAGTTCTCGGGGAAGTCGGCGGCCATCTGCAGCGGGCTGTAGAGTGTCACGTAGAGGGCAAGTTGTCCGCAGATGGTCGAATTGCAATGACTGCCGCTGGCACATTCCATCTCGAAGATGCCCGGAGTGAAGTCCATAGGTCCGCCTTGCAGACGCGTGAAGGGTAGAATGGCGGTGTGGCCCGGCCGATTGCCTCCGAAGGCCTGGTACTCGGTGCCGCGAGCACTCTCGTTACCAATCAGGTTGGGCCAGGTGCGACACAGGCCTGTTGGGCGGACCGCCTCGTGGGCGTTGACCATGATGTGATAGTCGGCGGCACGTTCGACGGCGTGCTGGTAGTGGTTGATCTCAAGTTGACTGTAGTGGTGTTCGCCGCGTGGAATGATGTTGCCCACATAGCCGCTCTTGACGGCATCGTATCCATAGTCGCGCATGAGTTGGTAGGCACGATCCATGTACTTCTCGTAGTTCATTACTGACGAAGATGTCTCGTGGTGCATGATGAGTTTCACACCTCGGCTGTGCGCATAGTCGTTGAGCGCCTTGATGTCGAAGTCGGGATAGGGTGTCAGGAAGTCGAAGACGTATTCCTTGGTTTTTCCGCTCCAGTCCTCCCAACCGATGTTCCAGCCTTCGACGAGCACGGCATCGAATCCGTGTTCGGCAGCAAAATCGATGTAGCGGCGCACGTTGGCATTGTTGGCACCATGTTTTCCCGAAGGGGTAGCCTTGGCATAATCGGTCAGGCCAAGTTTCACTGACGGGTAGTCGTGGGTGTAGGCCCATTCGCTCTTGCCCGAAATCATTTCCCACCAAACGCCCACATATTTAACGGGATGTATCCAACTGGTATCCTCAATCTTGCAAGGCTCGTTGAGGTTGAGGATAAGGTTGGAGGACAAAACCTTGCGGGCATCGTCGGTGATGACGGCGGTGCGCCAGGGCGAAACCAAGGGCGTCTGCAGCCATCCCTTCTTGCCCAGCGCGTCGGGGGTGAGCCAGGAAGTGAAGACGAGGCGCTCGGGGTCGAGGTTGAGGTGCATGGCAGGATAGTTGACCAGGGCCGCCTCGTGGAGGTTGATGTAGATGCCATCGTCGGTCTTGAGCTGCAAGGAGGTCTGCACACCGCAGTCGGAGAAGATGGTCTGCGAGAGGTTCTGATCGACGGCAGCGCGGAGCAGGTTACTGATTTCGCTGAGGCGCGAACGGGTGTATTCGTATTCCTGTGTGTCGTAGTCTCCGGGAATCCACCAGGCTGTATGGTTGCCTGTCATAGCAAATTCGGTGCGTTCTTCGGAAACGACGAAGTAGTCGAGCTTGCCCTTCTGCGGGAATTCGTAGCGCAAGCCGAAGCCGTCGTCATAGACACGGAATCGGACGTTCATGTAGCGATCGTTGGCGGTTTGGGCGAGGCTCACCAGCAGTTCGTTGTAGTGGTTGCGTATCTCGCGGTTTTCGCCCCAGACGGGTGTCCAGGTCTCGTCGAAGGTCGTGCGTTCTTCCCCGATGAGGGAGAATCCGTCCAACAGGTCGGACGTGCCGTCGAGGTCATACCCGAGGCGACTGGGCAGGATGACGGCCTTGCCCTGATAACTGACGCTATAGGTGGGCACGGTGCCCTGCAGCTCGAAGCTGACACGAATCGAGCCATCGGGCGAAGCGACTTCGAGCGCCTGGAGGGGAAGGGTGGCGACGAGGAGGAGAAGGGAGAGGAGGCGTTGGGATTGTTTCATGGGGGGCGTTTCGTTTTTTTTTCGGAATGTCGTTATACCGTTATTCCGTTATTCCGTTATACCGGTATTCCGAAATAACGAAATACCGTTATTCCGAAAATAATACCTTAATAAATTATACTCTGCAGGAACCATTGCTTGTTGGCCTCCGACATGTGCTGTGCATCGAGCAGGGCGGGGAGGCGGCGGTAGTTCTGCTGGAAGTCGGTGATGCGCTGGGTGGCTTCGTCGGGGAAGTAGCGGAGTGATTCGCTGAGCGAACCCATTTCGCCCAGGCCCTCGACGTAGTTGATGCCGGCGTCGCGGAACTTCATCTGCGTCATGGTGCGTGCCATGCGGCGCATCTGTGCCACCAGCCCGTCGTTGAGTTGGAGGTCGGTGGTTGGACAGGTGATTTCAATCTTGTGCTCGACGGTAGGATTGGTTGTGCCCAGATCGATGCAGACGGCAAGTTGTGCGGGTTCGTAGGAGAAAGAGACCTCACGGTCATCGAGGGTAACACGCTGAGGAATGATTGAGCCTACGAGCTTGATGGCCATTTCGCGCTGCTTGGGCATGCCTTCGTAGCTGCCTTTGCGTGGGCTGATGGTGATGACCTGGGTTGTGGGGTTTGAGGAGTTTGAAGGGTTTGAGCCTTGAGTGGTCAGCTGGAAGCAGGTAGTAGCAAAATGGGTGGCATAGTCGCGGTCGTTGCCCTGGTCCTCATACATGCAGCCCTGGCCTTCGGAAGCTCCTGGATAGACGGTGAGGATTACCTTCTCGTCGTTGCGGGCGAGGTTCTTCACCTTTCCATAGGTGGGGAGGATGGTTCCCGCCTTGACATAGACGGGATATTCGTCGATAAGGAAACGGCGCTCCACCGTCTGTCCACCCTTGAGCAAAGTGCCGGTTGCGACTTCATACCAATCGCTGCCTGCGGGTAACCACACCGTGAGGGTGCTGATGTCCTGTTCCATAGGTGCCGTGATGGGGGCGATGAGCAGCTGGTCGCCCAATAGATACTGGTTGCGGAATGCCGGAGCGTAGGCTTCTTCGGCCTCGGGATAGTCGTAGTAGAGCGGGCGGCAGATCGACACTCCCGTTTCCCACGCCTGGCGTGCGGCAGTGTAGAGATAGGGCGCGAGTTCGTAGCGTTGCAGGATGGCAGCAGTAACTACTTCCTGATATTCCGGACCCAGTCGCCAGGGCTCCTTCTGCATATTGGCGCTCTTCGTGCTGTGGCTGCGCATCACGGGCAGGAAGGTGCCGAGCTGCATCCAGCGGGCGTAGAGTTCGCGGTCGAGTACGTCGCCGTTGTGGACAAACATGTGTCCGCCCAAGTCATGGCTCCAATAGCCGTAGCCGACGTTCGACGCGGTGCTGTTGAAGTAGGGCTGGTAGTCGAGCGAAGCCCAGGTGGAATAGGTGTCGCCCGAGAAGCCTATCTGATAGCGATGGTTGCCCAGACCACCCCAGCGATGGTAGAGCATGGGGCGGTGTTCGGGCTGGGTGCGAAGCTGGTTGTCGAAGACGCAGTAGTTGAGCCACCACGTGTTGCTAAGTGCCGGGATGCTGTCATCCTGCAAGGCCTGCTGCCAGTCGAGCCACCAGAAATCCACGCCCTGCTTCTGGAGCGGGAGGAGCATCTTGTCGAGCCAACCGCGCACAAAGCGCTTGTCGGAACTTTGCCAACGGATGGTCTCGGTGCTTTTGGGATCACGTCCCAGGAATTCGGCCAGCTGGGCATATTTGTCCTCGTAAGCCGGCACACCATCGGCGGGATGGAGGTTGAGTGTGATCTGCAGGTTATGTTCCTTGAGGAAAGAGAGGAATTGCTCGGGGCTGGGGAAGAGGCGGTTGTTCCACGTGTAACCTGTCCATCCGCCGAGACCCGGTTCGGTCCAGTGCCAGTCCATATCGACCACGAGCACGTCGAGTGGGATACCATAGCGTTCGAAGTCGCCCACCACCTGTCGCATCTCGCCATCGGAGTAACTCCAATAGCGGCTCCACCAGTAGCCGAAACTGTAGCGTGGGGGCAGGGGGATGCGTCCTGCCAGCAACGTGAAGTCGCCGAGAGCCTGCTTGTAGTCATGACCATATGACATGAAGTACCAGTCGGTAGCTTTCTCCTGCGGATTGTCGGCTACCGGCTTTTGGATATTGGCCGAAGACTCACGCTGTTTCACCCAGGGGAGTTCGGGCGAGGAAAGGTCGTTGACATCGCCGTCGAAGAGCAGGCCCTCCGAATCGTCGATGAGTGTCCAGCCGTCGCGCGCCAGCAGACCATTCTCGAGGGGCAGCGGCTGGCCCTGGCCTGGCTTGTCGTGCTGCCACGAATAGTAGCGGTCGCCATCGTAGCCATCGAGGGTGCGATAGGTGCCTCCTAAGTTGCATTGCTGCACGTCGCCCGGATGCCAGACGAACTTCGTCGAAAGTTCGGGTGCCGCTTCGATGCTGAGGTTTTCGGCGTTGAAGGAACCTGTACCTTTCTTGTAGTTGAGGCACATCCTTGGGGTTGTGATGCTGATGTGCTGCTCGTCCTCAACGATAACAGGTTCCACCTTCGGGTATTTGCGACAGGTGGCGACGAACGAAGGATCGTCGACAAACTTGCCGTCGGGGGCATATTCCAGACGGATGATGCCGTCGCAGACGACAGTGAAGCGCACATGCTGGTCCTGCCAGGCAATGTTGTTGCTCATTGGTTTGTCACCTTCGGTTGTGTTGGTATTGTTGTCCGTGTTTTGGTTGCAAGCTATCAGCATGAGGCTTGCGACAGCCATAGTGGGGAGTGTTGCCGTTTTCATAATCGTGTTTTGTTTTTTCGGGATTTCGGGATGCCGTTATATCGGTATTTCGGTATTTCGGTATTTCGGTATACCGTTATTCCGTTATTCCGAAATGCCGGAATGTAGAGCCATTTTAACCTCTCATAGCTTCGTTACCCTCATCTGGTCGAGGAGTGCCTGGTTGACGTGGATGTTCATGTTTTCGACTGTTTCGCAGAACTGCAGGGTCACGACGTGGCGACCATGAAGAAGGTTGACTGTGCAGGCGTTGCTCCAGCCCCAGTTGTTCCATTCGTCGGTACCCCGGTGGGGGAAGACGCTGACACCAGCTATTTCTCCATCGACGCGGAGCACGCGGGTGGCGCACTTGTTGTCAGTGTTGATGGGGCCGTTGCCATTGGCATAACGCCAGTCGATGGCATAGGTGCCGTCTTCAGCCACCTCGATGGGGATGGTGATGAGGATGTTTTCGTTGCGTGTGATCATCGCTACATGTCCCTGTGCACCACTGATGTCCACCCCCTTCAGAGTAGGCACTTCGGCACGCGCATCGGCCTTGCCAGCCACGCCGCCACCGGCACCCACGCTTTCCTTCACAGCCTTGCGATCGGGATTGAAGGGCAGGGCAAAGCGCTCCACTTCGTAGAGGGCGGCTTGACTATAATGGTTCAAAGGTTCGCTCATGTAGCTGTGCCAGCCGTCGGCACCTACTGCCAACACGGCATATTCGCCATCGCCCTGCAGTTCGGCTTGGAGAGCTGTGGTGCGCGTCATCTCGCTGCCATTACGCAGCACGATGTACTCCTTGGCTTCGGGTACTTCCTGCCAACTGATGATTTCGCCGCTGATAGTGGCCTTAGGTGTGAGCGGCTGGTAGGCATTTTCGCGCATCACCATCTGCATGGGTTCTGGCTGATGGTTGTCGAGTACAATTTCGATGGAGTGTTCTCCTGTGAGTTTGGCAGGGAAGAAAGGATCCGCTTCCTTGCCGTCGATCTTGAACGACCTGAGGGTATTGCCGTAGCCCGTGATGGACATGTTGAGCACAGCATCGCGGTACTTGAAGTTCGAAAGATGGCGTTCGGCCTTGAGCGTCCTGGGCACAAAGGGATGGAAGCGGATGCCGCCCATCTCGTAGTTGATGCCAAAGTAGATGTTGGGCACGATGGCAAGATTGGCGGCTACGCTCCAGAGCTGACGGGGCGAATTGATGGGAAGACCCTTCTCGTTGCCGTTGTAGATCACCATGTTCTCGAGGTTGGTGAGTGTCATGGCAGCCAGTCGGTAAATCGAAGCGATGGCATGGAGCACGCCCTCCTCGTTTCCTGCCTTGGCCTGGGCTTTCATCCAGTAGCCCTGCGTGAAGGGCCACATGCCGTCGTTGTGGTACGGATACTGGTCCTTGAGGTTGGGGTAGAAGTCGGGTGTTCCAAATGTTTCGCTCACCATATTCTGGCTGATGCGCTGCTGGCGGTCGATGTCGGCGATGTCCCAAAGGATGGCAAACGACTCGCCGAGGATTTCCATCTGCGGGTGCTGCACCAGATGGTTGCGACCATACAGGTAGATGGCATAGAGGCCGCGGTCCTCCATCCAGAGGTTGCGATTCATGCCCTCGCGCAGGTCTTTGGCCCAGCGGTCGTACTTGCGTCCCCACTCGGGTTGTCCCTCGAGGCGACAGATCTCGGCCAGGATGCGCAGCGAACGGTAGTGGACGGCAGTGGTTCCCATGGCCTCGCTCCGATAGATGTCGGCCGGTTGTGCCCAGGTGGGATATTCCTGTTCACGCCAGTCGAGCCACGACGTCTCGCCGTGCATCAGCTTGGTCTGCGGGTCGTAGGCCACGATGTGGTCATCCTCGAGGGTGGCCATGATGATGGGGAAGATGCGGTCGAGCCACTCCTTGTCGCCCGTCACCAGATACACCTCCCAGGCAGCCAGAATCCAAGTGGTGCGGTCGGTCGAACAGGGCCATGCGCCACCCGTACCGGTGTCCTGGATGATGCGGTTGTTGGCATTGACTTTGGCCAGGAGCGACTTGCGGCACACTTCGGGATTCAGTTGGGCCAAAGCATGGAGAATGGAATAGGACACGTCGCGCGTCCACACGCCACCCCAGAAGACGCCTGTGCGATAGGTCGAATCGGGTTCGATGGCCAGCTCGCTCTCCTCCAGGCTCATGTTGAAGAGGGCGTTATCGATGGTGAGCGAAGAGGTGTAGTGGGGCAGGTGACTGATGTCTCGCTTCAAGGTCCAGTGCTCGCGGTCGATGCCCGGATCGATGTCGGGCATGAAGTTGGGCGCCGTGCTTGTCCACTCGTCGCGGTAGTTGCTGGTGATGTCGGTGGCACTGTTGGCCTTAGCCTGGAAGCGGCCTTGCGTGAACTGGTTGCCCCGCCACTCGTATTGCGGGGTCTTGTAGATGGTCTGTGCCTCGGTGGCAAGGGCAAGTGAGGTTGCCATAATGGCGAGGAGGAGGAGTTTTTTCATTTTTGTGA
>JAEEUA010000327.1 GCA_016286775.1 Bacteroidales bacterium | reverse complement strand
AAGACCCAGTTGTCCTTGTTCTTGAACTTGACAACGGTCTCCCAGACAATTCGTACCGAGGCAAACAGTTCATTGAGCTGGACAACCTGGTCAAACAGTTCGTCCTTCAGCTGCTGGCAGAATACCTTGGCAAACTCGTCACCCTGGTATTTCTGATGCTGGAGCGTGACGGCCACATCGAGCTTCAAGGCAAACAGACGTTCGGTGAGCGAAAGGGATGCCAACGGTTCCCTGCCATTGCTTCCGCTGCCGAAATATTCGAAGTTCTCGCACCAATCGAAGATGTAGAACTCCATCTTGTCGGAACCGTCGGCGAAGATGTGTTCGCAAAGGCGCGTGCCACGGCCTACCATCTGGATATACTTGATCTTGCTATAGACGGGCTTGAAGAAGACGAGATTCAAAATCTCTGGCACATCGATGCCCGTGTCGAGCATATCCACCGACACGGCAATCTGCGGCATCTTCGCACTTATCTTGAAGTTGTCGATGATGTCCTGGGCATATTTCACGCTATAGTCAATCAGCTGGCAGAATTTGCTGCCAAGGTGCGGATAGAGTGCATAGAAGCGATCGACGATGAGCTGGGCATGGTCGTGATTGTAGGCGAAGATGACCGTCTTGCCTATCAGGTCGCCATTCTGCACCTTCAATCCGTTCTTCATCAGGTCCTGCAGCACGATGTCAACGGTGCCCTTGTTGAAGATGTAGTCGAACAGCTCCTTCTTCTCGATGTTGCGTGGCGTCTTTTCCTGCAGCTCGCCGGTTTCCATCTCCTTCTTGGCCTTTTCATATTCCCAGGCCTTGTCGAGCTGTTCTTTCTCTTCATCGCTGAGCGTGTCGTACTTGATGCCCTCGCGCATTCGTGTGGTGGTACGCGAAATGGGATTGTAGCCCACAAGGTAATGCTCTTGCTCGGCTTCCTCCTGCGAATACGAGAAGTTGGGCTCGCCGCTTTCCAGATGGAACAGTTCGTAGGTGCTGCGGTCCACCTCATCGCGTGGGGTGGCAGTCAGACCTACCAGGAACGAATCGAAGTAGCTGAAGATGGCTGTGTACTTGCCGAAGATGGAACGATGCGCCTCGTCGAGGATAATCAGGTCGAAACGGCCGATGGAGAACTCCTTGTCCTCCGAGTCGATGTAGTTGATCATCGTCTGGTAGGTGCTGAACATCAGACGGGCCTTCTTCTCTTCTTCCTTGGCACCTGTGAGGATGCATGTCGTGTATTCGGGCAGCAGCTTGCCGAAGTTCCGATAGGCCTGATCCACCAACGTAATGCGGTCGGCAAGGAACAGCACGTTCTTGACCCAGTGCTTTCGCAGGAGGACATCGCAGAGCGAGATGGCCGTGCGTGTCTTGCCCGTGCCTGTGGCCATGACCAGAAGGGCACGCCGATGCTGCTCGTTGAGATGCTGGCAGACGGCACGGATGCCTCGCTTCTGATAATCGCGGTTGGAGATTTCGTCCTTTATGCCCAGGTCCTTCAGCTCGACTCGGTTCCTGCGTGTCAGGATCCATTCGAGGTCTTCCAAGGTGTGGAAGCCGAGGACGGGACGAGGAGGATAGCCGAGGCCGTCGATGATCTTTGTGGAGAAACCGTTCGAGTAATAGATGACAGGACGTACACCGTACTGCTTTTCCAGGCAATCGGCATACAGCTCCGCCTGATGCTTGCCCTTTGCTTCGTCCACGCTGGTACGCTTGGCCTCCACTACGGCCAAGGGCTTGCCATCCTTGCCGTAGAGGACATAGTCACAATAGCCCACGCCCTTGCCGTTGGGCATGCCTTCGACTTCAATCTCGATGCCCGCCTTGCAGGGACATGGGACGTTTTCCTTGTCCAGCACCTCCCAACCTGCTTCACGCAGCATAAGGTCGATAAACAGGTGGCGCGTTTCGGCTTCGGTGAAGTCATCCACCTCGACGGTGACTTCGAGGGGCTTGGCCACGTTCTCGGTGGGAACGGCCTGGACGAACTCGCTGGTGGGCTCGGGAACTTCGGGCTGTGGCGCAACGAAGGGAGCTGGCTTC
>JAEEUA010000326.1 GCA_016286775.1 Bacteroidales bacterium | reverse complement strand
GCTGAGTATTTCTTCATAGAGGCGTATGGTCTCCTGCTTGTCTCCTCCGAAGAAATCGACCTTGATGCCCTTCACTCCGACACTTTCGAGCCACTTCATCTCGCGTTTGCGAACGACGCTGTTGGCCATGCGGTTGATGGGACCTTGCTCGATGTCATTCCAGTAGCCGCTCGAACTGTACCAGAGGAAGACATCCACGCCCTTCGAGTGGGCGTATTCAATCAACTTCTCGATGCTCTTGTTGGGGTCTTTTGCCGTGCCGTCGCACACTTTGCCGAGATTGGTGTCCCACCACTTATCGACGAGCGCATACTCATAACCCATGGCCTTGGCCAGATCGACGTATTTGCAGAGGTCGTCGTAGTTGATGGACTCGTCCTGCCAAAGGATCCAGCTCCAAGTGCCACGTCCCATCTTGTATTGATGGCTGGTTTCGAATACGGGCATCACATTGTCCCAGGGGGAAGTCGTTTCGACAATGGGCTTCATGGTGCGTCCTACGGTAATCGTGCGCCAAGGTGTTGCTCCTGGAAGGGCGATGGCTGCATCGGTAGTGCCGATGCCATTGTTCTCTTCGGGCATCGGATAGGCAATCGTATATGTATTAAGGTATGACGACTGGAAGATGCCGCCTCCGTTCAGTGGATTGGCGTGGGCATCGCTGATATGAGTGGCACAATAGCGGCTGTCGAGCCCGGTTTCGCTAATCATCACCCATAATTCGTCGGCCTTGTTGTCGAAGACACCACGTTCGTGGAAGAGGCAGGGGAAGGTATAGCCGTGGCCATACTGTGAGCCCTGCGACATGGGAGCATCCCAGCAATAGAGTTCCTCGTAACTGGGCTTGGTTCGTTTCCAGCCGATCATCGCATCACTCTGTGAAGTGAGGAAGGTGGTGGTCCCGTCGGGGAAACTGAAACTGGTGGCTTCGGAGGAGACGCGCACCGAGCCCGTCTCACCTTGTTTGGGAAGCAGATAGCGGAAAGCGACATCATTGTTGCTCACACGGAATTCCACCTGCAATTCCTGTCCTTGCGGTGTGGCAAGGGTGGCAAGCAGACGGTTGGCGACGTAGTGGACCTCACTTGTTTTCGAACGATCTAACTTGTATCGTTCATCGATATTGGTGGTCTCCGTAGTCTTGATGCTGAGGTCTCTTGTGAGATCCTGTTCGTTGGTCGTAAGGCCGAGAAGGGAATTGTTGATAGCTTTCAGTCCTTCGTAGGTCACGCTGTAATAGGGGCGTCCGTGGCGTATGCCGAGGTTTACTTCAAGTTTGCCATCAGGACTGTTGACCATGGCATTGTCGTTAGCAAATAGTGGCAGACTGGCGAGCGCCGCCAGAAGAATAATCTGTGTCTTCATCTTTGTGCAATTCTATTATAAGTGTTTTTATATGTGCTGCAAATATAGTGTTTTTTTGAATAGTTGGCAAGAAAACTTGTAAAAAATATTGCTTTATCGCATATTTTTCATTAATTGGAGAAAAATAGTATGGAGTTTTTTGCGAAATTGAATAAATTGATTATATTTGCACCATCAATGAAGAACCAATCCAATACTAACACTTTTAATATTCATTCCCCCATGAAGAAACTTTTCATATCGATGGCAGTTGCTCTGATGCTGCCGATTTCTGTACTGGCACAGGATGTCCAGCTCAATGTTCATCCCGATCAGGCCAAGAATGTGATTCCAAAAGAGATTTACGGACAGTTTGCCGAACACCTCGGACGCTGCATCTATGGCGGCATCTGGGTAGGCCCCGATTCGAACATCCCCAATGTGCAGGGTTATCGCAAGGACGTGTTCGAGGCCTTGAAAGCCCTCGAAGTGCCTGTGATGCGCTGGCCTGGAGGATGCTTCGCCGACGAATACCATTGGATGGACGGTGTTGGTCCGCAGGAGAATCGTCCCCGTCTGGTCAATAACAACTGGGGTGGCACCGTGGAAGACAATTCCTTTGGTACCCATGAATTCCTGAATCTCTGCGAGATGCTCGGCTGTGAGCCTTACATCTCAGGCAACGTAGGCTCCGGTTCT
>JAEEUA010000122.1 GCA_016286775.1 Bacteroidales bacterium | reverse complement strand
CTGTGGTCGATAATTGGAATAAGAAGGGCGATAACCTTCACGGCCACCTTCATTGTCCTGCTCTGCAGAAATTCCTTCGTTCTTGTTTTCTAAATCTTCTGACATTTTTTTAACTTTTAAATTAATATTAAGGTTGATAACTATAATGACGCCTAATCACTTAGGCTTTTTCTCGTTACGATTGCAAAACACCTGACGGCACGTACGGCAAACGGTGTTTACAAACCAGTATAGTTGGCGGGCGTAATGGCCATCAGTTCGGCCTTCACGGCATCGCTGACCTCCAACTGCTGAATAAACTCATGAATGGTTTCCTCGGTCATGTGTTTATTGGTGCGTGTAAGCGCCTTGAGGGCCTCATAGGGATGCGGATAAGCTTCACGGCGCAAGATGGTCTGGATGGCCTCTGCCACGACAGCCCACGTATTGTCGAGGTCCTCTTGCAACTTCTCGGGATTGAGAATCAGTTTGCGCAAACCTTTCAATGTGCTCTGAATGGCGATGACGCTATGGCCGAGAGGCACACCGATGTTGCGCAGCACCGTAGAGTCGGTCAAGTCGCGCTGCAAACGGCTAATTGGCAATTTCTGTGCCAGGAACTGAAGAATGGCATTAGCTATGCCAAGATTTCCCTCAGAGTTCTCATAGTCAATAGGATTGACCTTATGTGGCATTGCACTGGAGCCAACTTCGCCGGCCTTGATTTTCTGCTTGAAATACTCCATAGAGATGTACATCCAGAAATCGCGGTCGAGGTCGATAATAATTGTATTAATGCGACGGATTGCATCGAACACACTACCCATCTGGTCGTAGTTGGATATCTGGGTGGTGTACTGCTCGCGCTGAAGTCCCAGTTTCTCGCTGACAAAGCGATTGCCGAACTCTCGCCAATCATAGTCGGGATAAGCCACATGGTGGGCATTGAAGTTTCCCGTTGCACCACCGAACTTGGCCGTCATGGGTACTTGCTTCAAAGAGTCAAGCTGCTGCTGCAAACGATAGACGAATACCATTATTTCCTTTCCCAGCCGGGTAGGTGAGGCTGGCTGTCCGTGCGTCTTGGCCAGCATAGGCACATCCTTCCACTCTTCGGCATAGTCAGCCAACTGCTGGATAAGCTCCTCCACCTGAGGAATAAACACGTCGGTCAGTGCTTCCTTAATAGAAAGAGGCACACTGGTGTTATTGATATCCTGTGAGGTCAGTCCGAAATGGATGAACTCCTGATACTGGGTGATGGTGGTGCCGGACAAATCCTTATCAATGGCAGCAAACTGCTCCTTGATAAAGTACTCAACTGCCTTAACGTCGTGGTTGGTTGTCTTTTCGATTTCCTTTACGCGACGGGCATCATCTTCGCTGAAATTGCGGTAGATATCGCGCAACTTGTCGAACAGTCCCTTGTCGAAAGACGAGAGCTGCGGCAGCGGCAATTCACAAAGCGATATAAAATACTCTATCTCCACGCGTACACGATAGCGGATGAGCGCATACTCTGAAAAATAGTCGGCCAACTTCTCAGTTTTACCTCTATAACGGCCATCTACAGGAGAAATGGCAGTCAGTATATCCAGTTTCATTTCTTTTATCTAATAATACGTATTACTTGTATCTACTAAAAACTCTAATCTTCGGCAAAAGTACAAATAAAAATTGACACTTCATAAATATTTCCCTTAATAAAATAAAAATCCCCACAACTCATATGAGGAGCGGGGAAGATTTAAATGTGGGCGTTGACGGATTCGAACCGCCGACCCTCTGCTTGTAAGGCAGATGCTCTAAACCAGCTGAGCTAAACGCCCGTCTTTTTGAAAAGCGATGCAAAGGTACGGAGTTTTTTTGTAACGACCAAACTTTTGCATCACTTTTTTCAAAAATCGGGGTTTATTCGATTGTCAGAGCGGTTAACTCCGGCTTATTCCCTCCCCTATTTAGGGTAGAGGAAAGGCTTTAACTACAGTTTATAGAGATCGTTTGCAGCTATTAGATCGACCTTCTTTGCCTCAAGAATCTTGTCGCAGCTGTCCAAATCTGTGGGACGAATCACCACATGAGCTATATCGCCGGCAGCAAACGAATAAAGATACTCGATGAACACGCCCTGAGAAGACAAATAATCGAGGACTACAGCCAGAGAACCGCTAGTGTTTGGACAGTTAAGCGCAATGACATCGGTCATCTTCACAGCAAAGCCAGCTTCCTTCAAGACCTGATATGCCCTCTCTGGTTCCGAGACAATGCAACGCAGTATGCCAAAATCGCTATTGTCTGCAATGCTCATAGCCGAGAGGTTGATGTTGGCCTTGCCCAAAGCTTCGGTAACCTCAGTGAGACGGCCACTCTTATTCTCCAAGAAAACGGATAATTGTTTTGCTTTCATAATCTTATTGGTTTATGGTTTACAATGATATTTCAAAACTTACGGTTATCGAACACGCGCTTTGCCTTACCGGTGCTGCGCTCAATACTCTTAGGTTCTACCAGTCTCACCTTAAAGCCTAATCCGATGACGCTTCTCAGTTCGGCCTCAAGTTTCTTCTGCAAGCCGACAAGCACAGACATTTCATCGCTATAGAACTCTTCCTTCACCTCAACCTTCAGTTCTGAGGTGTCAGTGTTATTCACACGGTCTACTATCAGCATGAAATGAGGCTCAAACTCAGGCAGAGAAAGGATGACAGCTTCAATCTGAGAGGGGAATACATTGACGCCACGGATAATGAGCATGTCATCACAACGACCAAGAATACGGTCCATCCTGACGAGCGTACGTCCGCAAGAGCATTTCTCGTAATGAAGAGCCGTAAGATCGTGTGTGCGATAGCGAAGCAGCGGCATACCTTCCTTAGTGAGATGAGTAAAGGTAAGCTCACCCAACGTGCCCTCTGGTAGAGGTTCACCTGTATTAGGATCGAGTATTTCAGGATAGAAATAATCCTCGTTCAGGTGAGTTCCGCACTGGCATTCACACTCATATCCAACTCCAGGTCCCGCAATTTCGCTAAGACCATATATATCGTATGCCTTGATGCCAAGTGACTCCTCAAGTTTTCCGCGCATCTCTTCGGTCCAAGGCTCAGCACCAAATGCGCCCACCCTCAGTTTGAAATCCTCTCGGGGATATTCCGACTCACGCATGGCTTCTCCCAAAAACATGGCATAGGAAGGCGTACAGCAAAGCACGCTTGAGCCAAAATCGTGCATCAATGTTATCTGTTTCTGTGTATTGCCAGAAGACATGGGAATGACACTGGCACCAATATTCGTAGCGCCATCATGAGCACCAAGGCCGCCAGTGAAGAGGCCGTAGCCATATGACACCTGGAAGATATCATCCTTCGTAGCACCATAGGCAGTAAAGGCTCGTGAGATGCTCTCCGTCCACATGGCGATGTCTTTACGGGTATGAAGCACAACCACGGGTTTACCTGTGGTTCCTGAAGACGCATGAATTCTGACAATCTGACTCATCGGCACAGCAGCCAGACCAAACGGATAATTGTCCCGCAGGTCAAGCTTGTTGGTAAAAGGCAACTTCTTGATATCATCGATATCTTTAATGTCACCTGGTTCAAGACCCATCTCCTGAAACTTCATCCGATAGAAAGGAGAATTGTGATAAACGTAGTCGGCCATTTTCCGAATACGTATACTCTGGATTTCGCGAAGCTGTTCGCGATCCATACATTCAATGTTCTGATTCCAAATCATAAATTACACTTTTGCTTAGGATGGTTTGAACTGGCAGCAAAGGTACAAAAAAAATCTGCATTTCATTACAAAATGCAGATTTTTATTTAAGAAATCTTCCTTATCGGAGATATTCGACTTACTCCTTAACCTGTACAGTTGCACGACGGTTGTAAGAGATTGGAGACAGAATGTCTACACCACCCATAGCTTCCTGAGAAATCTTGCTCTCAGCAACACCCATCTTAACGAGCTCGTCAGCAACGCGCTTTGCACGCTTCTCAGAGAGAACCTGGTTGTGAGCGGGGCTACCGGTTGCGCTGTCAGCATAACCTGTAACGAGGAGGTTGTTGTTGTTCTCGATAGCATACTTGGCAAGAGCCTGTACGTTCACGAGGTCCTTCAGCTCAGCAATCTCGGTCTTGTCGAGGTTGAAGAATACAGAAACAGGAGTTGTGATGAATTCCTTAACAGACTGGGGAACCTCAGCCTTGGGCTGGTTAGCCAGCATGTTCTTCAGACGATCGTTCTCTGCGTTAGCGTCAGCGAGCTGAGCCTTAAGAGCATCAATCTGGCTCTGAGAGAGAGCCTTGATAGCATCCACATCGGGAACCTTGTTCCAAGTAGCCTTACCCAGGTTCAGGGTCAGACCAACTTCAGCTGTGAACCAACGGTCGTGAGCAGCATCCAAGTTGCGGCCCCACGCCCATTCCATACCCTCGAAGTCATCACCGCAGAGGTTGTAACCCAGGTCGAGGTTGATAGCAACACGCTTTGACACCTTGAATGTGTTCAGGATACCAGCGCTTCCAACAAGCTCATAAGTGTTATAAGAGCAGTTGCGGGCAATACCAACACCGAAATAAGGAATGAAATTCCAAACACGGCTCTCGTTGTAACCGCAGAGGAGGTTGCTCAGGTTGAGCAGGGCCTGCTCCTGCAGATTCCAATACTTAATCTTGTTCTTGTCAGCATCAGTAGTGATAACGCTCTTACCGTCCATAGCATTGAACTTCGTGCGAAGACCGATACCAGGAGTAAACCACTTACCAATAGCAACAGAGAAACCAAGACCGCGACGGAAATCCTTCAGAGGACTCTTGTCAAAGCTCTCGTGCTTCTCTTCGTTTGAGTAGAAAGCACTGTAAGCAAAGTTTGCCTGAACAAACCAGTTGCTCCAGAATGAATTAGTGGCAACACTGTACTTAAGCGTGGGCTCTTCATCCTGGGCCATGCTTGTCAGTGAAACGCTGGCCAAAGCCAGAACGATTAAAAACTTTTTCATAACCTTTTAAAATTTATAAATCAATAATTAATTATCTTAATTCGTACAAAGTTCGAAATTTCGGCACAAAGATAGTAATATTTTTTTAATTGCGCCTAATTTTTCACAAGAAAATATCCAAAAAAATAAAAAAAACTTAATTTACATCATGAATATGTCCATTTTTAACCCATCAAAGCATCAATTTCCTGTTGTTTGAGAATACAAATGACTATTTTCCCGTCGGGAGTATAATTAACATTTGAGCACGTGAAGAGTGTATTCACCAGGTTTTCCATTGCCTCATTAGTAAGTACCTGCCCATAGGGTATCGCGGCATTTCGTGCCAGACACATAGCCAGCGGACCATAAACATCACCACTGACAGATGATTTCTTCTCGGCTGCCGCGGAGACAATATCGTGGAAGACTGCCGCCATATTAGCCCCCTCCAAATCTGCGGGAATGCCATTCACGGCAATGCTGCCTCCCCCCAAGTCGGAAACATCAAAACCCATATGCTCCAGTTCGGGCAGTATTTCATCAAGAAGAACGGATTCAGACGGAGAAAGCTGCACTACCTCAGGAAAAAGCAGTTTTTGAGAACGCCCTCCCCTTTGCTCCATTTGTCGCAGATAGTCCTCATATAATATACGTACGTGCGCGCGATGCTGGTCGATAATCATCAGACCCGACTTCACAGCGGTCATTATATATTTTCCTTTGTACTGATAATGCACCGGCGACTTTTCCGCGATAATAGACGATTCCCCGTTTTTTTCCGAAGAAAACTCCTCCTCAAATAGCGGTGCTTCCTGCGACGTCTGTCGGATTCCCGAATACAATTGTTCCCAATTGTCGGGCACAGATGGCGCTTGTTGACGAGGTTTCCCTGTATTCGAACGGAAAGGATTATATTGCGGGTCATAATCCACAACAGGAGGGCGAACACCCTCTGTCATGGGATTAAAGACAGGAATGTCGGGTTTCCCCTGTGTATCGAATTCGATGGAAGGCACACCATTGAACTTCCCTATGGCTTCTTTTACAGCAGCAATCAGAATCTGCCAGATGGTCTGTTCGTCTTCAAACTTTATCTCCGTCTTTGTCGGATGGATATTCACATCAATATTCTGCGGGGCGACTTCAAGATAGATAAAATAGGGAACCTGCTCGCCTACAGGAACAAGCCGCTCAAAGGCATTCTGCACTGCCTTGTGAAAATAAGCATGTTTCATGTAGCGTCCGTTCACGAAAAAGAGCTGATGCGCGCCCTTCTTCTTGGCAGACTCGGGTTTACCTACGAAACCGCTGATTTTGCACACGGTAGTATCAACTTCTACAGGCAGGATATCCTGATTGAAGCGCTTACCAAACACATCGACAATCCGCTGGCGAAGATTGCCCGCACGCAGATTGAACACCTCTACCCCATTGCTGTGCAGCGTGAAATGAATCTGAGGATAAACCAACACTATACGCTCAAATGCCTGAAGTATATTGTTCAGTTCAGTAGAGTTCGATTTCAGGAATTTTCTTCGGGCAGGTACATTAAAAAAAAGATTCTCGACCGAGAAGTTACTGCCGACAGGACAAGAAACTGGTGATTGAGAAACCACCTTACCACCTGAGAGATGAAGTTCTGTACCGATATCGTCGTCCGCCATCCTTGTTCTCAACTCCACCTGAGCCACCGCAGCTATACTTGCCAAGGCTTCCCCTCTGAATCCCATCGTGTGAAGATCAAAAAGGTCGTCGGCCTTGCGAATCTTCGAAGTGGCATGTCGCTCAAAAGAAAGACGGGCATCGGTTTCCGACATGCCCTTGCCGTTGTCAATCACCTGAATAGATGTCCTGCCTGCGTCTACCACTACCACGTTGATGGTGTCGGCTCCGGCATCCACAGCATTCTCCACCAGCTCCTTGATGACACTGGCAGGACGCTGTATCACCTCACCAGCAGCTATCTGGTTGGCAACGCTATCGGGCAAGACCTGTATGATATCACTCATGCAATCTACTATTCTGGGATTTAAATGACTAATTCTGAGGTAAAGAAGGATTCTCCGTCTGAGGAGAGGATTCTCCTGCCGGAGGTAAAGGACTCTCTGTTGGCGCTGAAGGATTATCTGTTGAAGGTGACGAAGGCTCTTCCGACGATACCGCAGGAGGCGTGTCTGTCTCATCTCCCGCAAGCGTCTGCAAAGGCGGACGACGTCTTGTCTCCCTCAGTTCCGTTCCGCTTTTCTTCTCTCTCCATTCAAAGATGTCGTTCTTGTCCAACGGGCGGATATAATCAAACCATGCAAAATTGGGCAAGTATAATTTCGAGGGAGGAATCTGCGTCATCGGATAAGTCGTACCCTTAGCCTTGTTTGTCCATATCTTCTGCAACTTACGCTGCTCTATATACATTTTCATTGTATCCGTTTCCAGATAGTTAAGACCATGGAAAGTGGAATCCTTCTCATCAATTGGATAATAAATAGTCTGTACACTTCCCACGGCATCACTACGGCTAATCTCACCTTTCACGAAAAAGGCAAGCATATACTTGGAAGACACCTGGTTGTAATGGTTTTCGTTATCAACTTTCTCGATAGAAGAAGCCTGTCCGAGAACATGAGCCTCGTGGATGGTGGAGTCTTTCATAAACACCTCAATCTTCTCGCCAAGCAACTGCCGGTTGGCATTCCACGTAATCGGGTCCTTATACATCGTCAGAACCGAGTCTTTTGTGTTATAGACCAAAGAGTCACAAACAGCCTGAACATCTTTTCTATAAGCCCTCACCTTATGGAAGCAGTGCATTTCTCTCCATACAGAGTCGGTGTTAAGGTTGTACGAGAACATTTTCAGCGTATCGCCATGCAACCAAAGCGTGTCTTTCTGCGAATAATCCACCAACACTGCATTCTTTGTGGCATGGGCATAGCCTTTTTCCTCATCGTACCAGAAATAGTCGCAATGAAGTTCGTTTTTGTTACTTTTGTCGTTGTATATCACATTACCGAAACCTTCTGCTGTTCCTTTCTTCTCGTCACGGAAGAGGCTATCGCCAATCATCTCCTTTTCTCCATCCACCAGAGTGCTCCGTCCGAACAATCTCGTACGGTCCCTCCTCGAATCGAAATATCCTTCGTTAGTGTTCACAACACTCTTCCCCGAAGTTATCGTAGAAGGTCCCACCACATGCGCTTCTTTCGTCACGACATCGTAATAAAGCGTATCTGTCACGAGCAGAAACTTCTTGTTTTTCAGGTTTACATTGTAGTTGAATTTCGCTTCCTTCAACTCCGTGTCATACTCTCCCCAGTCGCTGGTCAGCACATTTTCCTTGTCCACCATTTTACCGCCTTCAAAGAAATAGCCCAAATTGTAAAGACGGTCATAGTCGAGCGAGTCGGTGTACAGCACTGTACCCCGGTGTTTCAGGACCACATTACGGCGGGCACGGGCCATCTGCTCGTTACCGTCATAGAAAGCATATTCACTATTCAGCGTCAAGGTATCTCCCTGACGCATCTTTACGTGACCGAAAGCCTCAAACGAATTGCTGGCTTCGAAGAAATAGGCGCTGTCACAAGTGAGATGGGCACCTTTGTGGCGGAAAGACACATGTCCGTTAAGTATCTGGGCATCAGGCTTTCTGCCAAAACGGTCGTACGACAACCGGTCGGCATGCTCCAGATAGACCCTTTCATCCACCTTCTTGCGAGGCTGTTTTTTACGCGCTGCCTGCATGCCAAGTGTCAGACCAAAGGTCAAGAGGCACAGAATCAGCATGAAAGCCTTCCTATGCCCCCTCAGTAATTGTGTCTTATTCCCCTTTTCGGTCATTTAATCCAACCTTCGTATTCAAATGTACAGTCCTTATAACGGTCGTTTACCCTCACGTAAATGGTCTTTAACTTCTCCTTCACCCAGTCTTTCAAGTAGGCTTCCCTGCGGTTTCTCAAAACCACCTCCTTCATGGCCTGAAAGTCTTCGGTGATAGTGGCACGATGGCCTTCCACCCTACTCTTCAGCATGACGATGGCGCAAACGGTCTTCCCCCTTGAATTGGTCATCTGGAACGCTTCCGACACCTGACCAACTTTCAGTGTATCCACCACACGGGCAATTTCCGTAGGAAGATCCTGCATGCGGAACTTACTGGTTCGTCCTGCCTCAGAAGTATTGGCCATCAGACCTTTGCTGCTTCGGGTGTCTTTATCATCAGAGATAAAAGTGGCAGCCTCATCAAAGGAGAATTTCCCAGCCCGGATATCATTGCCAATGCTGTCAAGGCGAAGCTGTGCTTTTGTAATAGCCTCCGACGACACTTTCGGCTTCAACAAGATATGACGACACTTGATTTTATCGCCGCGTTTGTCGATAAGCTGGATGATATGGAAACCGAATTCTGTCTCCACAATCTTAGAGATCTTCTTCGGGTCGGTGAGGTTAAAAGCAACGTTGGCAAAGGCGGGGTCCAGCATTCCACGGCCGGAATAGTCCAGTTCACCGCCCTGACGTGCTGAACCGGGGTCTTCAGAATAGAGTCGGGCCAGCGTTGCAAAGGTTGTCTCACCTCTATTCACACGGTCGGTATATTCACGAAGCACATCCTTCACGCGGTTTATCTCCTCCTGTTCCACACGAGGTGTCTGCGTTACAATCTGGACTTCAACTACCGTCGGCACAAAAGGAATACTGTCTTCGGGAACATTCATAAAGAAAGTCCTCACATCTGCCGGACTCACCTTAATGCCCTCAACGAGTTTCTCCTGCATCTTCTGGATAAGCTGACGGTCGCGGAAATCATCATGCATCGAAGCACGCATCTGTGTGATAGACTGCTTACGGTATTCCTCAAGTTTTTCCTTTGAACCGCCCACCATCTGCAGCCAGTAGTTAATCTGCTGGTCCACACTCTGATTGACCTCGCTCTCAGTCACTTCAATAGAGTCAATGGCAGCCTGATGAAGATAAAGTTTCTGCAAAGCTATCTGTTCAGGAATAGCGCAGTCGGGATCACCTGGGAAACGGACGCCCTCAGCCTCTGCCTGCAGACGCATCACTTCGACATCACTTTTCAGGATAGCCTCGTCGCCTACTACCCATATCACTTCATCCACCACACTGGCTTCATGAAGAGGCTGGTCAGCCTTGGCCACTGAGTCTTTATCCTGGCTACTGTCCTGCGCCAGATGCTGTACACCACTTCGGGCATTCAGTCCCAACGCCAGCACAAGCGCGCCTGCCACTGTCAGTATTACCTTATTTCTCATATCAACAAATCACAATCCGATTAGTGCTTATTCACTGTCTTCAAGACGTCTTGGTTTACCTTGAATGAATATTTCTTACGTAGATCGGCAACCCAGGCCTTCTCCAACTCTTCCTGATAGTCTGCAACCACCAGGCCTTTCACGTCTTCGTATTCTTCGGGACCTTTCTTCAGCAGTTTTCCATAGACAGCATCAATAGGATAATCCTTCACGGCAGTAACGGTAGTGTCTTTTTTGAACACCATCTTATCAATGAAGGCATTGTCTCCCTTCTTGAAGATGCCCTTCTCCACGCGAATACGGATAATAGAATCGTTGTTAAACGTATGGCGCAGTTTATCAGCCCATTTGTTGAAAGCAAGCCCCTTCACGCTTTTCTTCACAGCCTTCACGTCTTTCTTGTCCTTCACGTGATAGACCATACCCTTATAACGGGGCTCGTCCCATTTGTACTTCTTGCTGTTCTTTTTAAAATAGTTAGCCAGACCAGCCTCGTCCTTGGCTGCCTTATCCCATA
>JAEEUA010000121.1 GCA_016286775.1 Bacteroidales bacterium | reverse complement strand
TGACCGTGGTCAACATTTGCCGAATTGTGGCGGAAGCGTAAGATGCCAAGGGATGCTTAGGGATATTTAGGGATTCTAAAGGATATTAAAGGACGTTACCGAAAAGGGACGAAAGGTTTGAAAGTTGCTTCCTTCGAGGCGCGTGAGCGTAGCTCGGAGCGAAGAGTTTGAAAGTACGAAAGGTATGCGATATCTTGTTACGGCACCGAAGTCGTTAACACAGCCTTTATGTATCGGGCTTCCTGCATCGAAGAGCCTCAGCAATCGGGCACTCATCATGCAGGGATTGTGCCGTGATCACTGTCGGCTCACGAACATCAGCGACTGCGACGATACGCGTGTCATGCTGAAGGCTTTCGACAATGATACTTCGAAGTACAGTTATGCTGCCGATGGGGCACGCATTGTTGATATCGGAGCAGCTGGCACTTCGATGCGCTTCCTTACTGCATTCTTTGCCAGCCAGGAAGGAAAGGAGGTCGTCATGACCGGTTCGGAACGCATGAGGCAACGTCCTATTTCGCTGCTTGTCGATGCGCTGCGCCAACTCGGTGCCCGCATCGATTATGTAGAGGAAGATGGCTTTCCCCCACTGCGCATACACGGCAGAAAACTGAAAGGCGGTGCCCTGACAATCGATGGAAGTGTGTCGAGCCAATACATCTCGGCCCTGTTGATGATTGCCCCCTCGCTGGACGAAGGCTTGCAGCTGATGCTGAGCGGAAACATCACTTCCGTACCGTATATCGAGATGACTCTCGGCATGCTCAGGCAATTCGGCATCACGTCGGATTGGAACCACGCAACCCAGGTAATCCGCATTGCACCCCAGCACTATCAGGCACAACGATATCCCATCGAAAGCGATTGGAGTGCTGCAAGCTACTGGTACGAGATGGTTGCATTTGCTGCATTCGCTGAAAGGACCAATCGACCGAATGCCGTAACACTGGAAGGACTGCACCCAGCGAGCCTGCAAGGCGATGCTGCCATCGCACGATTTTTTGAGGCGTTAGGCGTCCGAACAACCTTTCAGAACGAGGTGGCGACTTTGGGAACCCTCAGCCAATCGAACGTAGTTCTATCCCCTCTCATCCTCGACCTCACCTCGCAGCCAGACCTCGCACAAACGCTGATCGTAACCTGCTGCGGCATGAATGTTCCCTTCCGCATCACAGGACTGCATACCCTTCGCATCAAGGAGACCGATCGTGTGGCTGCCCTCGAAACCGAGTTGAAAAAACTTGGCTATGTCGTCACTGACCACGAACTAAATGGTTCGGTGGAAATGCAATGGGACGGCACCCGCTGCGAACCCGAAAGTGCACCTGTCATCGCCACCTACAAGGATCATCGCATGGCCATGGCTTTTGCTCCCATATCGCTTGTTCTGCCCTCGCACAGCATCCTTATCGATGACCCCAGCGTGGTTTCGAAATCCTACCCCAACTATTGGGACGACCTTCGAAAGGCAGGATTCAGCATCCAGGAGGTGTCATTTTAACAACCCCTGTATAGTCCCTCCTTCCTCCCACGTTTCAGTCGCAGCCATATATGGCTGCCCCAATAACCCTTTACTCCCCTTTCCCGACCAATAAACCAAATGCTCTATCTGATTTCCGCTCTCGTCATACTCGTGCTCATCGTAGCCATCCCCGCATTCATCGGCGACAAACGCTTCAAGAAGCGTGTAGCCGAAGGTACGGCAAAGCCCGACGAGACATCTCCCCTCGAAGTCACCAAGGACGTACCCGAAGAATGTTGCGGACAGCATGCAACCTGTGAACGCGATTCGCTGCTGGCTGCCGTTTCGAACGAAATCATCTACTACGACGACGAGGAACTCGACCAATACAAGGGGCGCGAAGCCGAAGACTACACCGACGAGGAAGCCGAGGAGTTTGCCAACGTCTTCTACGAACTCAAGGAAATCGAAGTGGCCGGTTGGGTGCGGTCCCTGCAACTCCGACAAATTGCCCTACCCCTCCAACTCATGGACGAAGTCCTTCTGGTGGTGCGCGAACGTCGCTTCCAGTCTGTCTCTTCCGATGGGGTTGACCATAGTAATGATAAGGTCCGAGGGGGTTAAGAGGTTTGAGAGGTTCGAGGAGTTTGAAGGGGTTTGAGAGGTTCCGTTTGTTTCCGGTATGTCGGAATATCGGTATAACGGAATAACGATAGAACGAAATACCGGTATAACGGAATTTCGGAATCTCGGAATCTCGAAAACCACCCCCCAAAAAATTAATCTATAATTCGGGATAAAAAATTGAAAACCCGACGTCATCATCCACTACACTTGATTGGCACGGCGTGCATCGCGGTGCTGCTTGTCGCATGTCTCAGTGCATGCAAGAGCAACACCAAGTTGAACCGTGGCATGAAGGCAATGACGACGAAATACAACATCTACTACAACGGCAACGAGGCCTATAAGGAAGGCCTTACAGCCATGGAGAACAAGCATGACGAGGAATTTGGCCAACGCATCCAGTTGCACCCCGTCTATAAGCTGACCGATGCCAAGGAGCCCCCCGCCAACGCGCAGTTCGATCGTGCCATTGAGAAATGCAAGATTGCCGTACAACGACGCAGCATATCCAACAAGCCCAAGCGCCGGGGAAAGAACACTCCCGAATACAAGCTCTGGCTCACCCACGGAGAATTCAATCCGTTCCTGCACAACGCCTGGCTCCTTTCGGGCAAGGCACAATTCTACAAAGGTGACTTCAATGCTGCTGCTGCCACTTTTGCCTATACTGCCCGACGCTTCTGGTGGCGGAAATATACGGTTGCCGAATGTCACATCTGGGCAGCGCGTGTCTTTGCCGTGCAGGGCTTCAACTTCGATGCCGAAGCCGAACTGGGACTCGTCATTTCTCCGAAGCAATATAGCAACCAGAAGGAGCTGAGCGCCCTGCCCGTCTATAAGGACCTGCCCCGCTCCCTTCAGAAAGCTTTTTCGCTGGCACAGGCCGAAATTCTGCTTTGTAAACCCGAAACCTCGCTCGAAGCCATCGATTATCTTCGCGTCGGACGAGATGCATCACATTCGTCTGCGCAGAAACTGCGTTGCGACTACCTCCTTGCCCAACTGCTCGAAGAACGCAGCGACTACGATGAAGCCTACAAGATCTTCGGACGTCTGGGGCACAGCGGCGATGACTACAAGACCCAGTTCAATGCCAAACTGGCACAGACCAACGTGCTTTCGAAAATGGGCGGAACCTCTCCCAAGAACCTTGCCAAGATCGAAAAGAAGTTCAATCGTATGCGCCATCAGTTTCGCAACGAAGAATATCTCGACCAAATCTACTATGGTCTTGGAAATGTAGCCCTACTGCAAGAGGATACTGCCAAAGCCATCACCCAGTTCGAAACTGCCTTGGAGAAGAGCACACGAGGCGGCATCGACAAGGCCATTGCAGCCCTTCGATTGGGTGAAATCACATTCATCCAGGAAGATTATGTCAAGGCACAGAAGGCCTACAGCACAGCAATGGGCATCATCGACAAGGACTTCAAGGGCTACAAGGAGATACAGCGGCTGAGTACCGTGCTCGATGAACTGCAGACCCATGCCGAAACCGTACAGCTGCAGGACAGCCTGCTCAAACTTGCGGAACTGCCCAAGGATGAGCTTGATAAGGTCATCGCCAAGATCATCAAGGACCTTATCAAGGCCGAGAAGGAAGCCGAGGACCAGGAACGCATGGCCCAATATGAGGCAAACAAGTCAAGCAACGCCGACCCTCTGGCCACCGAGGACGAACAGCCCACGGTGGGAAAGCAGGACAAGTCGTGGTACTTCTACAACCCCGCCCAAGTAGCCAAGGGAAAGACCTCGTTCCAGCGCACCTGGGGCGCCCGCAAACCCGAGGATGACTGGCGTCGCAAGAACAAGACCGAGACAGCCTTCTTCGACAATGAGCAAGATTCAAACGATGCAGATGCAGCTGACCAGCTTGCCGAAGGAATGCCTGCTGACAGCCTTGCCACTGAAGCTCCTGAAGATGCACCTTCGACCGACGAAGAAGCTATAACAGAGGACGAGGATGCCAACGACCCACACAAGCCGGAGTATTACCTGGCACAGATTCCGTTTACCGACGAGCAGAAACAGACAGCCAACGAACTCATCGAGGAAGGACTCTACAACGAAGGCGTCATCATCAACGAAAAACTGGAGAACTTCCCGCTTGCCATCAAGACTTTCCGACAGCTCGAGATACGCTATCCCGAGAGCCAGCACCGCCCCGACATGTACTATGCCATCTATCTGATGTATATGCGAATGAGTGACCGAGCTCAGCGAAGAGGCGACGTGGTCGAGCAGAACAAGATGCTGGCCGAAGCCGAACTTTGGCGTCGCAAGCTCATGGACAGCTATCCTGAAAGTGCCTACGGCGTGGCTGTCAGCGACCCCAACTACATCGAGACGCTGCGCGAAATGGCCAAGGGCCAGGATTCGCTCTATATCCACACCTACGAAGAATATCTGGCAGGCAACACGAAACTCGTTCACGACAACTACAACTTTGTACACGAGAAGTGGCCGCTCTCCAAACTCATGCCTAAATTCCTTTTCCTTCACGCCCTAAGCTTTGTGCAGGATGGCGAGAGCCAGCAGTTCAAGGAGACGCTCGAACAACTTACGGCCACGTATCCAGAGAGCGATGTGTCGCCACTTGCCAGCCTGATGATCAAGGGCTATCGCGAGGGACGTGAGCTGCAACTCGGTTCGCAGGTACGCAGCATGATGTGGGGAACTTCGCTCCGTCGTGGAGATGGCAGCGAGGAGGCGGTTGACGAGTCGATGCAGTTCCTCGACGACGACAATGTGCCGCACGTCCTGCTCCTCGCGTTCAAGACTGACAGTCTGTCGAACATCCAGAACGACCTGCTCTTCGAGATTGCCAAGTTCAACTTCGAGAATTATCTTGTCAAGGACTTCGACCTCGAGATCATCGACACGGGCGGCGGCCTTTCGGTGCTGGTCATCAGCGGATTTGATGACCTCGACGAGCTGCTCGACTACCACGATCGAATGGACGACAGCGACACCTTCGTTCTGCCCGACGGCATCACCCAAATCGACATCAGCGACCCGAACTTCCGTCTGCTGCTCCGTGGCAAGACCTTCGAGGAATACTTCAACTGGGTACAGGCCACCTATGGAGGTGAAGAGGGCTTAGAAGGTGCAGAAAGCGAGGCTTCCGAAAATGGCGAGACCACTGTCGAAGTGCCTGCTATCGACCCCGGCAATACCGAATCTTCCGAGAACTCCGAATACCCAGAAACAGAATCCTCTGAAAAAGAAAATGAATAATCCACAGATACTCTGGGCCGACGATGAGATAGATCTCCTCAAGCCCCACATCATGTTCCTTCAGAAGAAGGGCTACGACGTCATCACGGTCACCAACGGACAGGATGCGTTAGACTATGCGCGCGAACATCCTGTGGATCTCGTTTTTCTCGACGAGAACATGCCCGGAATCTCCGGCCTCGAAACCCTCAGCCAGCTCAAGGAAAGCCATCCTTCGCTTCCCATCGTCATGATTACCAAGAGCGAAGAAGAGGACATCATGGACCAGGCCATCGGATCGAAGATAGCCGACTATCTCATCAAGCCCGTGCTGCCCAATCAGATGCTGATGAGCATCAAGAAGAACCTCCATGCCCGCGAAATCACCCAGCAACAGCAGACATCGGGCTACCAGCAGGAGTTCGGCAAACTTTCGATGGCCATCAGCGATGCCCATACGTTCGACGAATGGGTGGAGGTCTATAAGCGTCTCGTGTTCTGGGAAAACGAATTCAGCGCCAATTCCGACCCGCAACTCAACTCCATGCTGCAGATGCAGAAGGAAGAAGCCAATGCAGCCTTCTACAAATTTGTGAAACGCAACTACCAGGATTGGGTGAAGGGCCTTATACGAAAAGCCTCTCCTGCCAATATTGGGACATTTGCTTCCACAAAGAACGTTAACAACGACAACGCTCCCCTGATGTCTCCTTCCCTCTTCAAGGAACGCATTTTCCCCTTGCTTGATTCCGGAGAGAAGCTCTTCCTCATCGTCATCGACAACTTCCGTCTCGACCAGTGGAAAGCGGTGCAGCCGCTGCTTTCTCCTTATTATACTATACAGGAGGATGTCTATTGTGCCATGCTTCCCACTGCCACGCAATATGCTCGCAACGCCATCTTCAGCGGTTTGCTCCCTGACCAGATTGCACGTATGTTCCCCGACCTTTGGGTGGACGAAGACGAAGAGGAAGGCAAGAACCTCAACGAGGCGCCACTCATCCAAACACAACTTGACCGTTTCCGCAAACATTACGAATTCTCGTATCACAAGATCAACGAAAACAGCTATGGCGAGAAACTCGTGGCAGGACTCAAGGGCCTCAAGCGCTATCCGCTCAACGTCATCGTCATCAACTTCATCGACATGCTGAGTCATGCACGCACCGAAATCAAGACCGTGCGCGAACTGGCTCACGACGAAGCCGCCTACCGCGCTTTGACACGCACCTGGATGGAACATTCCTCGACTCTCGACCTCTTCCGTTCGATAGCCGAAATGGGCTACAAGGTGATTCTGACCACCGACCACGGATCGATTCGCTGCGACAATGCCATCAAGATCATTGGCGACAAGAACGTCAACACCAACCTTCGCTACAAGCTCGGCAAGAATCTCAATTCGCAGTCGAAGAACATCTTCTGGATCGAACGTCCGCAGGATTTCGGATTGCCCATCCTCAACGTCAGCACCCAGTATGCGTTCTGCGGAGGACACGACTTTTTCGCCTACCCGAACAACTACAACTACTACGTCCAGTATTACAAGGACACCTTCCAGCACGGCGGCATCTCGCTCGAAGAGATGCTCATCCCGCTGGTGATGCTCACGCCCAAGGGGTAAACGGGGTTTAGAGAGGTTAAGAAAGGTTCGAAAGGTTAAGAAGGGTTCGAAGGGTTAAGAAAGTTACAGAGAGGTTAAGAGAATGCTATACGCAGACATTATACTACCGGTTCCATTGAACCAGACATTCACCTACATCATCCCCGATGAATTGGAAAAGATGGTGCAGATAGGTCAGCGCGTATTGGCACCTTTTGGACGAAGTCACACCTACACGGGCATCATCGTTGGTCTAACGCCTCACCGACCGGAAACAGGCTACGAACTGAAGCCCATCCTCCAGGCACTCGACGAAGGGCCCATTATCCGACATCCGCAGTATCCCTTCTGGCAATGGATCGCCAACTATTACATGTGTCCGATCGGAGATGTGATGAAAGCTGCCCTGCCCAGCGAACTCAAGCCCGAGGAAGGGAAAGAAGGGACCATCCGTGAGGACTTCCATCCCAAAATGCGCACCATGGTGCAGATTGCGCTGCCCGGCATCGAAGACTCCTCATCTCCGATTACTCCGAGTTCTCAGAATACTCAGAGTACTCCGAATACTTCAGGTCCTCCGAAAATTCATCCCTCTTTGAACCTCGAATCCGCCTTCAAGGCGCTGCAGCGCTCTCCCCAGCAGCAGGCACTCTTCATGAAGTTGCTCGATATGAGCCATGCACTCCAGAAGGCCAAGGCAGACCCCGTTCCCAAGGATGTGCTTCTCAAATCGGCTGGAGTCAGCACCGCCATTTTTAACGAAGTGCAGAAGAAAGGGCTGCTCACAACCTTCGAAGAACCCGTCTCCCGGCTCGACACACGCGATGACCCCTATCTGGAGCAGAAATGCGAGCCGATGAATCCGCTCACCGAGATGCAGAAGGTTGCCTATCGCCAGATCTGCGAATCGTTCCGCGATCATCAGGTCTGCCTGCTGCAGGGAGTCACATCCAGCGGAAAAACGGAAATCTACATTCACCTTATCCAGGAAGTGATTGAACAAGGACGGCAAGCACTGCTCATGGTGCCCGAGATTGCTCTCACCACGCAACTCTGCATGCGTCTGCGCCGCGTCTTCGGCAAGCAGATGCTTGTTTATCACTCGAAACTTTCCGACACCGAACGCGTGGAAATCTGGAAAGCGATGCTCGATGACTCAAAGGGTGCCGCTCAAAGTTCCCGCCTCATATTAGGGGTTCGTTCCAGCATCTTCCTCCCGTTCCGTCAGTTGGGACTCATCATTGTCGATGAGGAACACGAACCGAGCTACAAGCAACAAGATCCTGCCCCACGCTATCATGGACGCGACGCGGCCATCGTATTAGGCATGCGGCATGGTGCCAAGGTACTGCTGGGAAGTGCCACTCCGAGCCTCGAAAGCTTCTATCTTGCCCAACAGGGAAAGTACGGGTTGGTCCGCCTCACCGAACGTCATGCCGGTGTTTCCTTGCCCAAGATTACGCTGGTGCCCACCAAGGAAGTCTTCTCCCCCGAACTTCTCAAGAAGGTGGGACAGACGCTCCAAAAAGGCCAGCAGGCAATCCTTTTCCAGAACCGGCGAGGCTATTCATCGCTAATCGAGTGTGTGCAATGCGGCTGGACACCACGTTGTCCACGTTGCGACGTCACGCTCACCTACCACAAGCGCACGCGTGCCCTCGAATGCCATTACTGCGACTATCGTATGCCCTGGCCGCGCGAATGTCCACAATGCGGAGGAGAACAGTTCGAAAACCAGGGCTACGGCACCGAGCGCATCGAGGAGCATCTGCAGAGGCTTCTCCCCATCGCTCGTCCGATCCGCATGGACACCGATTCGACCGTCTCCCGAAAGAGTTACGAAAGTATCATTCAGGGCTTCGAGCAAAAGAAATGCAATGTGCTCATTGGCACGCAGATGGTTACCAAGGGACTGGACTTCAGTGCAGTCCAAACCGTGGGCATCCTCAGCGCCGATGGTTTGATGAACTTCCCCGACTTTCGTGCTCACGAACGTGCTTTCCAGCTCATGGAACAGGTGGCAGGACGTGCCGGACGAAGGGAAGGGCAACAAGGCGAAGTCGTCATCCAGTGTCGCGACCCGAAGAACGCTTTGCTCCAGCAAGTGGTCAGCCACGATTACATGAAGATGGTCGAAACCCAGCTTGAAGACCGGCGCCGGTATGGCTATCCTCCATTCACTCGCCTCATCCTAATCTATATGAAGGGAAGATACGAGGACCGTCTCGATGCAATGGTCGCCCAATATGTGCAGCAGTTGCGCTACACCTTCGGCGAACGCGTACTCGGTCCCGAAGCTCCACCCATCGGACGCATCAAGAACATGTATATCCGACAAATCCTGCTCAAAGTGGAGCGCGAGGCATCGACCAGCGAGATTCGCCGCCTGTTGAATGTCATCCAAAACAAGCTGTCACAGGACATCCAGGAGTTCTCGCGCATCGTCTTCTACTACGATGTGGACCCGATGTAACCAAATGGTTCATGGTTAATGATTCATGGTTCATGGTTTGAGGCCAAAAAAAATTGTAAATTATTAATTGTTAATTGTTCATTGAAAAAGATAGCAATCATCAACGACATCTCGGGTTATGGTCGTTGCAGCATATCTGTCATCCAGCCGATTGTAAGTCATCTGGGTGTGCAGGGTTGTCCGCTGCCCACTGCCATCTTCTCCAATCATACAGGCTTCCCATCGTTCTATCGGCAGGATTTCACCAGTCGAATGCCTGCTTATATTGAAGAATGGAAGAAACTCGATCTGCAGTTCGACGGTATCATGACCGGCTTCCTCGGTTCGGCCCGACAGATTGGCATCGTGGAGCAGTTCATCAAGGATTTCCGTCGTCCATCGACCATCGTCCTCGTTGATCCGGTGATGGGCGATAACGGTCACATCTACCCCACCTATACCCGTAAGATGTGCCGCGACATGAAACGCCTCATCCAATATGCCGACATCATCACACCCAATCTGACCGAAGCCTGCTTCCTTACCGACACGCCCTACAAACCCAATGGCTGGCGTCATTCCGAGCTGGTGGTCATGGCCCGCGAACTGATGGCTATGGGTGCCAAGCGTCTCGTCATCACCGGCATCAAGATGGGCGAAAACTTCATCGGCAATGTCGTGGGTGAACAGGATGGCGACGTGGAATTCCAGCGCCAGATGATTGTCGAAGAAACCCGCTCAGGCACAGGCGACGTATTTGCCTCCGTCCTGGGTGCCGACGCTGTCAACGGTGTGCCCTTTGCCCAATCTGCCAAGCGAGCCTCCCATTTCGTGCGTCAATGTCTCATCGAAACCCTTCGAACACCCGGTCCCTCCAACACCGGCATCGACTTCGAATCCTGCCTCTGGCAACTCCGCAAGATCTGACCCCGCGGCAATGTTGTAGCCCACCCAGCCATTTTGCGTTAATGCGGCAGCCATGTTTGGCTGCCTTCTAAAGAAATATCAACCCAACAACAACCCAAATGGAACAAAACAAACCCACCCAAGGACTCCCCGAAAACGCCATGCGCCCCTTGAAGCCAGGCGAAGAGTACCATCCCTTGATGCCTGCCAAGGCCAACCCTCGCGAAGTGACCACCTGGTCGCTCATCTGGGGCTTGCTCATGGCAGTCATCTTCAGTGCAGCCACAGCCTATCTCGGCCTCAAGGTCGGACAGGTCTTTGAGGCAGCCATCCCCATCACCATCATCGCCGTCGGTCTTGCTTCGGCCACCAAGCGCAAGGATCCTCTTGGCGAGAATGTCATTATCCAGTCCATCGGTGCCTGCTCGGGCATGATTGTGGCTGGTGCTATCTTCACACTGCCCGCCCTCTACATCCTTGATTCGA
>JAEEUA010000120.1 GCA_016286775.1 Bacteroidales bacterium | reverse complement strand
GGAGAGTCGACTCTCTCCTACCTGTTGCAAGTAGTGTGCAATCTCGTACTCCATATTGTCGGTGATGCCCTCGTATTTCTTCACCTTCGAGAAGAATTGATCAAAACGATCGGGATCTTCCTCATCTTCATTTGCACGCATCGATAGCACATAGTTGAACGACTTCTGACAACGTTCGGCAAAAACCACAATTTCCTTACGAGCCTGAAGAATAGAGAGTTCGGCAGTAGAGAAAAGACCACCTGAGATGTATTTGAGGCCTTTGTCCTCCTCCTGTTCCTCCTTGAGAGGGAGTACACGACAGACGAATCTTTCTATCTGATGTACAAAGCCAATTAGTAACAAGGTATTGAAGATATTGAAGGCTGAATGGAACATAGAGAGTTTGAAAAGGTCACTCGAACCTGCTTGGAAAACCTCTTCCACCAACCAACAGACAGCATTACAGAACGGGTAGAATATGATCAATACAACTATCACGCCAAAAACATTGAAGAACATGTGGGCGAGGGCTGCTCGACGTGCTTGTATGCCTGCAGTCATTGATGCCATAACAGCCGTAATCGTTGTACCGATGTTCTGTCCCATGGCAAGTGCAGCCGCCTGTTCAAGACCGAATCCAGGGATATGCATATCGAAGAGCATAAGCGTGATAGCCATCGTGGCAGCCGATGCCTGCACAAGCATGGTGACCAAGGCTCCAACAATGACAAACAGGATGATGGTAAAGAAACCGCCATCTGCCACCTTTGCCAATAATGCTGCAACCATAGAACCAATATCAAGGTCATTTGCTGCTTGTTGCAGAAAACTCAAACCCATGAAAAGAAATGCGAAACCATAGACAAATTCGCCGATGGACTTACGTTTGCTTTCACGACTGAAGATGAGAGGCAAGCTAAAGGCAAGAAGGGGTAGCGTAAGTGCTGCAATGTTGACCTTGAAACCGATAGCAGAGATTATCCAAGCCGTAACAGTGGTTCCTACGTTTGCACCCATTATGACTCCAATGGCTTGTGCGAGATTCATTAATCCGGCATTGACAAAAGATACAACCATGACAGTCGTGGCAGATGAAGACTGGATGAGAGCCGTAACAATGATGCCCGTGAGGACACCCATGAAACGGTTCTTCGTCATGGCTGCCAGAATACTACGCAAGCGATCGCCCGCAAACTTTTCGAGACCCTCACTCATTGTCTTCATACCAAAGAGGAAGAGGCCAAGAGAACCTAAAAGGGAAAGAAAATTGAGGAAAGTATCCATATTTGTTTTATATTTTTGTGCAAAGGTATTGCCAAGTTATTACAAAGTTGTTACAACGATATGAAGTTATTGTTACATCTTTTGCTGTAATCAAAACTAAACATGTTTGTAATCATTCTGTAATAGATGACCCATACCTTTGCATGGCAATTCACAAAACTACATCTCGAATATGGACAAAGAGAAAGCTAAGAAGATTCAGCGGTTTCTGGATTATTTACGCGTGGCAATCATTATCATATTTATAGGATTATTGTTCTTAACGTTATGCCAATGACCAAGCGAGTCACTCCAATTCTTTCACTGGAGTGACTCTTAACTACAAGATTCTATAATTTTTCGATTGGGAATGCGATAATTCCAGATATTTTACGTATCTTTGCAGCGCCAAAAAGCCTTGGAAGGAGTCGCCGGGACAGTCTCGCAGCCCTCGAACAGGCTGCATATTTTTTGCAATGAATTGGATTATCCTGATTTTTGCCGGGTTGTGTGAAGTAGGATTCACCTACTGCCTGGGCCGTGCCAAAGGTGTCATAGGCACGGAATGGTGGATGTGGATAGCGGGATTTGCTGTGCTCTATGTGCTGAGCGCGGCATTGCTTGCCAAAGCCACCCAAACGATTCCCATCGGAACAGCCTATCCCGTCTGGACAGGCATTGGAGCCGTGGGAGCTGTCATCGTCGGCATCTTCATCTTCCGGGAGCCTGCCACCTTCTGGCGAATCTTTTTCCTGACAACCTTGATCGCTTCGATCATCGGTCTGAAAACCCTATCCTGAACAGATAGGATTTTCGTCCCGTTCGCTGCCTTATCAACTGGGGATTGTCAGCTTTCCATCCTTATTGACAAGCTGGCCATTGACAATCAGGTAGCGCAAAGCGCGCTGCAGGGCAGCCTCGACGTGCGGTCCACGACGCGTGAAGCCCAGTCGTTTGGCGGCGAGCAAAGTTGCATTGTCCTCGGGCAATGAGAGTTGTTCGTGGACAACATCGAGCAAAGCCTGACGCACTTCTTCGGAGCTGATTTCGTCGATATTGCGGTCAAACCGGCGATAGTTGGTCTGCTTGGGTGCAGCCACCTCCTTCTCGTTCGAAATGTCGAAAGTCGGCTTTTCTTCGGGTTCTGGCTCGGGTTCTGGTTCGACGATGGCCTTTTCGATACGCTCCAGCACGCGATTCGGATTGATGAGCCAGTCGACCGACCATACACGCATCACGTGCCAAGCCAATCCTTGCAGGACGCCAGGCTGGACGATTTCGCGGTCGCGTGTGGTCTGCGTATCACGATAGTTCTCGCCATCGAGCAGGATGCCGAGACAATACTGGTTGCTGTCGTTGTGGCTGGCGACGGCCAGATCCACCTTGAACTGGCTCTTGCCCACACCAAGTTGTACGTCATAGCCTCGTTCGCGCAGAGCGTCGGCGATTTCGGCAGCAATGGCATTGTCCTCTCGTTCCTCCACCTTTCGCTCCGTTTCTTCCAAGGTATGGAACTCGGCATATTCGAGGAAATGCTTCAAGCCTTCCACACCCTTGGCCTTCGAGCGGCGCAGGTCGATCTGTGCGGCGTGCATGGTCGAGAAGACCATCATTTCGCGTCGAGCTCGGCTCACGGCCACGTTCAGGCGACGCTCACCTCCCGAATTGTTCAACGGGCCGAAGTTCATGCTTACATGACCTTCCTTGTCGGGGCCATAGCCGATTGAGAAGAGTATCACATCGCGCTCGTCACCCTGTACGTTCTCAAGGTTCTTCACGAAGATGGGTTCGTACATGGCTTCGGCCCATTCCGTCAGCTGCCGATCGGATTCCAAGGTCTCGTTGAGCACATCCTCGACGAGGTTCTGCTGGGCCACACTGAAGGACACAATACCGATGCTCTGCTGACGCAATTTCTCGTCACGCAGGCGACGCACCACCTCGGCGACAATGGCTTCGGCTTCACCCCGGTTGCTGCGCTTTCCTCCCTTGTCGTAAACACCGTCCACGAAGACATAGCTCACCTTGGTCTGACGGTCATCGGACGATGGGAAGGTAATCAGCTTGCCATCGTAGTATTCATTGTTGCTGAAGGCAATCAGACTCTCATGACGACTGCGGTAATGCCACTGCAGCTGGAGCGAAGGGATGCCGAGCGTACGGCAATCCTCCAGAATGCTCTCCATGTCATCGATATATGCCTCCTCTTCATCCACGTTCGTGGCGTTGAAGAAGTTGGTGGGCGGCATCTGTTTCGGGTCGCCTACCACGATGAGGGCCTTGCCGCGAGCAATGGCTCCGACAGCCTCACTGGTCGGCATCTGGCTCGCCTCATCGAAGATGACAAGGTCGAAGGGCTCCTGGTTCAGCGAGATAAATTGTGCCACCGACATAGGACTCATCAGCATGCAGGGACACAGGCGAGGCAATAGTTCGGGTATCTGATCCAACAGGCCACGAATCGAGAGACCACGTCCACCGTTCGAGATGTTCCGGTTCAGCAGTCCTATCTCACTGCTGTTGTCGATGCTGTCGGTCACACGCGGCACGTTGGCTGCCAACCGGGCATAGAGCTCCTTCTGGCAAAGCATCTCGAAGCGACTGGTGAGTTCCTTGTAAAGGCGAACCTTTTCGTCGAAGAGTACACCTTCGAAGGTGCCCAGCAGCTCGGCGGCCGACATCTTCTCTTCGCATTTGGCACGGAAGAATCCCTTCATGAAGCTGTTGCGAAGTTCATCCACATTCCAGCTGTTTGTCTCAAGCTGGTCCACCACCACATCAAGGCCCATCTTCTTCAGTTCGTTGCGGAACTCACACCACTGGTACCAGTCGCGTACCTGCGGGATATTATCGTACCATCGCGTCAGTTTCTCGCGGGCGGCTTTGATGTCAATCAGTTCAGTCAGCTTCTGCCCCACCTGGGGTTCCAGCTCTGCCAGTTCACGGGTCTTCTTGCTGCAATCCAGCAATTCCTCGAGCAGCGGGGCAAGATTATTCTCGTCAATGAACGAATCGAAGAACCGCATCTTCTTCACGAAGCGGCGCTTGGCAAACCACTTGGGCAGGAACCACTTGCCCTGGATTTCATGCCATTCCATCGACAGGGCGAGCGCATCTTGCGTCAAGATCTCCTCCCGGCAATGGCCGATGATCTTCTTCTTCAACTTGTCGCGCCGGCTCCGGATGTCCGAGAAATTGTCGATGCTTTGCGCAATGTTCGTGTCCCAAAGTGTATCGACACCTCCACTCGTCAGAATAGAGGCAGCCTTCAGCGTCTCGACCAAGGGGATTGCACTGTCGATGGTCAACTTCTGCTCGAAGTCCTCCAGATACTTCAATGCCTTGCGCAACGAGAATTCAAAATCTACCTGTTTTGTCAAGGTGACCTTTCCCACCAGCAGGTCATGCAGCGGATGCTGGGAAGGCTGGCCCACCAGCTCGATCAAGGTCTGCAGAGGACTCGACAGCTTATACTCATAGTCGCCCAACATGCCCGCCTTGACCTTCGACAAGGGCTTCAGCGATGGAATACCCATCGTATCCCCTTCGATGGCCGAGTATCGGGCAATGCAATCGTAGAGCGACAGGTCGTCCTCGCCGCGTGTGTGGAGGGCATCCATATATTTCAGCAGTTCCTGACGCTGCTCATACAGCCGGTCGGCCGTCTCCTGGTAATTGCCGGGATTCTGGATGTGCTTCACCTCATTGAGCGCCTCGTTGAGCTGACTAAGGACATGTTTCTTGGTCACCTTGTTGCTATGCAGCTCCAGGCAGAAGGGCCCAAGGCCAATCTTCTTGAGACGTCGCTCCACGACCTCAAGGGCAGCCATCTTCTCTGCCACAAAGAGCACACGCTTGCCCTGGAAAAGCGCATTGGCAATCAGGTTGGTGATGGTCTGTGACTTGCCGGTTCCCGGAGGGCCATAGAGGATGAAGCTGTTGCCGCGGCCACCCTCATAGACAGCTGTCATCTGCGACGAATCGACAGCCACTGGCAAAGCCATATCCTGGGGCTTGTAGCTACGGTCGAAAGCCTTCAGGTCGGTCTGCAGCTCAGATGGTTTCCAAGTCAGTGCACCCTTTACCAGACTCTCGACGATGGGATTCTGCTGCATCCGTTCGTGGTTGCGATGAATATCATTCCACATCAGGAACTTGCTGAACGAGAATAGGCCCAGGATGCATTGCTCCTCAATGCCCCAGCGCTTCTGTTCTGAAACAGCTTCGCGCAGAATGTCGAACACCTTCCTGACATCCACGCCGTGATCATCCTTCGGCAGGTTATCAAGTCCGTTTATCTCGATGGAATGTATCTGATGCAGGAACTCCATCAGCGTCACATTGAGCACAGTTTCCTCGTCGCGCTTGCGAACATAATAGTGTCCGCGCTTATAGACCATCTCGATTGGCATCAGCAGAATCGGCGCATAACGAGGCTGCTCATGCTTGTCCGACTCATACCAGCGAAGGGTGCCGATGGAGAGATACAGCGAGTTGGCGCCCGTCTCCTCGATTGCTGTACGAGCTGCACGATAAAGGTGCTTGAGTATGGTCTTCGTCTCTTCTTCGCCAAGGTTTGTATGCAACCTGCGTTTGGCCAGTTCCTCTTCGATGAACTTCAGGTCCTGCTTGTCTTCAATCTCTTCCTCAATCTGTTCCTCTAAGGGCTGGTCAACAGGCTTTTCCTCTTCATCAGAATGGGTTACAGACTCGTCATAAACGACAGGGACCTGGCCTCCTTCGCCGATTTGCTTGGGCACAACGGGGACAAGGCTTGTTCCATCGGCTTCGGCAGAATCCTTCGAATCGACAGGGCTATTGTAGTCCTTTCCTTTGGGGATGATGCTCGAAAGGTCAAACGATGGTCCATCGTCCTTCCTTCGTTGCGTGTCGTCCTTCGGCGTTTCGCCCTCGTCCTTCGGCTTCGGTTCATCAGACATTTTCTTTTCGTCCTTCGACATACGATACCAGATGCTGAATTCTTCCCCATCGTGCAGCAGGTCCTCCACCTTATCGACCTTGATGCCGACAAAGCGGATGGCACGACGTCGTATTCCGAGGTTAAGCATCGTGTTGCGAAGCGAAAAGTCCAGCAACTTGCGTTCCCAGATATCCTTTTTCGTCAACTGTTTCTCTGTTGTAATCTCTGAATTATCCATTTCAAGATGTTCTGCCTTCATACGAAGAAAATGATTTTTAGGCGACAAAGATATGAAAAATAATGAAATCCTCCAAATAATCAGGGAGAAAAATACACCGCACCATCATTTTTTCCTCCTTTTTCTTGCATTTCCCGAACAGATTCAGTATCTTTGCCGCAAATTTTAAGTATATTGAAATGAAGAAAATCATCCTCACGCTGCTCCTTCTGCTTTGTGTCTCGTTCCAAAGCCAGGCAGTTCTGAAGGAACGTGACCTCAACCGCACCCTCCATGTGCTTCGTCTCGAGCTGCACGACAAATGGGAGAAGCAGGAAGAGAGCCGCAAGCGTATCCGTGAGCGCAACCAGGCACAGCACACCAACCTGGTGAATATCATGAAACGCTGTCAATCGACCAGCCTTATCCTCTATTCCCAAGGACGTGAGTTCACGTTCGATGTCGCCTATGCCTGCCAGCAGGCCACCACGCTCTACAACGAACTGAAGTCGAAGACATTGCCCTTCGACGAAATCAAGGCCAACCTGGTCAGCGAAATCAGTCGCTACGACAGCCTCGTCGTTTCGCTCCAGCGCCTTCCACCTGCCATCGACACGGCACGCACCAACGATCTCCATTCGCTTGAACAGGCCATCCGACATGTGCGCAGCGGAAGTGTTGACAACAACAATATGCCTTCCCTCGAAGCCATGCCCGCCGATGCCGTGGCCATGGAGGCTATCGATGGCGAAGAGGCCGAGCAGTATCAACGTCCCTTCATGCTCGACTCTTTGGGCATCATCGACCGAGACTCGTGCATTGTCTATGCGGAAGGCATCCGTGACATCGTCAAGGATCTGCTCGAGAAGCTTGAGATGGACAACGAGCACTACACCGAGGTAACCAACCAGGTCGAAAAGCTCAACAACTACGCCCAGGAGAAATATGCCGAGCTCAAGAAGAACATCTTTATCGATGCAGGCACAAGCTACTTCACCATCCTCCAGCGTTTCCCCCGCTATTGGAGACGCATGAAGATGGACTTCCGCTCCAAGTACCAACCTCTGAAGGATGAAGGTAGTACCGAAACGGAGGGACGCCCCTACAAATCCGACTGGCGCGGTCCCATCATCATGGCAGCCAGCATCTTCATGCTCTTCTACATGCTTGTGGCCGCCATCATCAGCAACATCATCCTGCGCTTCCTTGTTCCCAAGCGCTATCGGGGCGAGGTCTATCGCAACAAGCGTCGGGTCTATATCATCCTGCTGGCTACATTGCTCTTCGCCGTTGCCATCATGGTGGTTCGCACCTTCTTGTACTCCAACCTCATGATTATGGCCACCGGCCTGATGGTCGAAATGGCCTGGCTCATCGCTGCCATCTATTTCTCGATGGCCGTTCGTCTCAATGGTAACCAGTGCCGCGAAGGTTCCAAGATCTACCTGCCCTTCATCCTCATGTCGCTCATCGTGATCTGGTTCCGTATCATTCTGATTCCCAACTCGCTGGTCAACATCATCTTCCCGCCCCTGCTTCTGCTCTTCACCATCTGGCAGATCTTCACGCTCAAGAACTGCCGTCGCAACGTGCCGTTGAGCGACAAGGTTTATTGCGGCATCTCGCTTGCCGTCATGCTCATCTCGACCATCATGGCATGGGTAGGCTACACCCTGATGGCTGTTCAGCTCCTGGTATGGTGGATGTTCCAGCTCGCAGCCATCGCCACCATTACCTGTTGCTACGACCTGATGGAGATGTACGAATACCGGAAGCTCGAGCCTCGCATCCGTCGCACATTGCGCGAAGAGGTTTCCGACAAGGTGCTTGCCGACCGCATCCAAAGGGGTGAATACATCAACAAGACGTGGCTCTACGACTTCATCAACCGTGTGCTGGTGCCTGTCTGTGCCGTCTTTTCCATCCTCTTCAGTCTCTATTTCGCTGCCGAGATCTTCGACCTGCGCGACCTCCTGCTCAAGTATTACCGCATGGAGATCTCCATCCCCAGCATTGCCACCTTCTCGGTCTATCATCTCTGCCTCATCGTTGCTCTCTGGTTCGTTTTCCGATATCTGGGCTATGTCATCCGTGCCGCTTGGTTCCGTTATCGTCGCTCCAAGTCCGATGAAGAGGGCAAGGACTTCAACGCCACCCTCGCTCGCAACATCATCGGACTGCTCATCTGGGCCATCTACGTCATCACGGTCTTCATCATGCTGCGTGTACCCAGCGCCGGCATCTCGGTTGTTGCAGCCGGCCTCTCGACAGGTATGGGCTTTGCCTCGAAGAGCCTGCTCGAAAACTTCTTCTATGGCATTTCGCTGATGAGCGGACGAGTACGAGTGGGTGACTACATCGAATGCGATGGCATCACCGGAAAGGTCGAAAGCATCACCTACCAAAGCACCCAGCTCACTACCCTCGACGGCAGCGTCGTGGCCATCCTCAACTCCGACCTCTTCAGCAAGAACTTCAAGAACCTGACGCGCAATCATCAATACGAGCTCATCAAGATTCCGTTCGGCATAGCTTATGGTTCGAATGTCGATGAAGTGCGCCATCTCATCCTCGATTCGATGAAGGAGCTCGAGACGCAGACAGCCGATGGTCGCAACATCGTCAACCCGGCCAACCCCATCGCCGTGTCGTTTGCCGACTTCGGTGCCAGCAGCGTCGATCTCCTCCTCGTCGCATGGGTTCTCGTCGATCAGCGCAACTCCTTTGCCGCCAAGGCCAAGGAAAAGATCTACCAGGTGCTCAACGAAAACAACATCGAGATCCCATTCCCGCAGCAGGACATCTACATCCGCAGCGTGCCCGCCGCTCCGGTTCCAAATGCCTGACATCTTTTTTGCCGAAATACCGGTATAACGTAATACCGGAATACCGAAATGCCGGCATAACGAAATACCGAAATAACGATATCCCGAAATCCCGAAAAAACGAAAAAATAATGAAACCCACCCTCCTCCTAGCCGCCTCAGCAGCCGTCCTCCTGTCGGCATGCAGCGACAATCGCCCCATCGTCGAAGCCTCGTTCGACGTCATTCCCTGCCCGCAGGCCATCGACACCATCCCCGACCGTGCCGACTACATCCTCGACCGAAATACGGTCATCCACTACACGCCCGAAACATCCGAAATGGAACGTCATGCACGCTTCCTGCAGCAGTATGCCGAAGATATCCTCGGCTACCAGATTCCCATCAAGGCCGGCATTGCCATCAAGCCCAAATCAGCCAACAACGGAATCCTGCTGAAACTCGAGAAGGGCGATGCCCGGTCCGAGGCCTACGACCTGCTCGTATCCAGCGACCAGATCTGGATCACCTCAACCGGCACAGCAGGCATCTTCTACGGCATCCAGACGCTGCGCAAGGCGCTGGCTACTACCCAATCAAAGAACAAAGAGGAGTCAACAATTAACAATGATAAGGGTTACCGCGTGAGTCTGCCTACCGTGCACATCACCGACGCGCCGCGTTTTGCCTACCGTGGCATGCACCTCGACGTTTGCCGCCACTTCTTCCCCATCGACAGTGTCAAGACCTACATCGATATGCTTGCGCTCCACAACATGAACACCTTCCACTGGCATCTTACTGACGACCAGGGCTGGCGCATCGAGATCAAGCAATATCCCGAGCTCACTACTATTGGTTCCGTGCGCAAGGGCACGATGATCGCTCGTGACTTCAGTTCGAACGATTCCATCCCCTATTCCGGTTTCTACACCCAGGAGGAGGCCCGTGAGATTGTGCGCTATGCTGCCGAACGCCACATCGAAGTGATTCCCGAAATCGAGATGCCCGGCCACATGCAGGGCGCCCTGGCTGCCTATCCGCACCTGGGCTGCACGGGTGGTCCCTACGACGTCATCGGCTGGTGGGGCATCAGCGACGATGTGCTCTGCATGGGCAATCCCGAGGTGGTGAAGTTCTGCACGAACATCCTCGACGAAATCATGGACATCTTCCCCTCGAAGTACATCCACATCGGCGGTGACGAATGTCCCAAGGTACGTTGGGAAAAGTGCCCCAAATGCCAGGCCAAGGTGCGCGAACTGGGCTTGAAGAAGGACAAGCAGTTCACCGCCGAGCAGAAGCTGCAGAGCTGGTTCACACGCCAGATCGATGACTATCTGACTGCGCACGACCACACGGCCATCGGTTGGGACGAAATCCTCGAAGGCGGCATTTCCGACAATGCTGTCGTCATGTCGTGGCGAGGTGTTCAAGGAGCCATCGAGGCCGCTCATCAGGGTCATCATTCCATCATGGTTCCTACTGCCTACTTCTACTTCGATTATTATCAGCGCAAGAACCGCGAACACGAACCGCTCGCCATTGGAGGCTATGTGCCGATCGAGAAGGTCTAT
>JAEEUA010000119.1 GCA_016286775.1 Bacteroidales bacterium | reverse complement strand
CTGGTGAACAGTCATATATTCTGCTCCGTAGGAAGCCACCTTTTCGATCCATTGTTCGGGATGAACCACCATCATGTGTACATCCATTGGCTTGCGAACCACAGGCTGAAGAGAAGCCATGACCGGGAAGCCGAAACTGATGTTGGGGACAAAGGAGCCGTCCATAACGTCGAAGTGGAGCATGTCGGCTTCACTCTTGTTGAGCATTTCGATTTCACGTTCAAGATGCGCAAAATCGGCACTTAGAAAACTCGGAGCGATAATCATGGGAATGGGTAATTAAGGGGTTCTGAAGGGTTAAGAGGGGTTAACTTTCTTCAAATGGATTCTGTATTGCGGCGGCGTGAACGGGCGCGTTTGCGCTGTTCGCGACGTTTCACATTACGTTTGTGGTTGCGCGATGCAACGTCGGAATCTGTAGCAAGTGTGTCGGGCGTGCGATTGCGACGTTCGTATTCGCGACGCTGACGTGGTTGAGGACCTTCGCCATCATCATAGAACAGGCGCCAGGGCAGCTGGGCTTCAGGCAGCAGACCGGCATTTTCAGCTCGAACGAGCCGACGGAAACTGTCGCGGTTCTTTGCCAAGGCATTCTTGAACCGGGGCAGGACACGTGGAGTGGCCACGTAGCGTTCTCCTTCGAACATGCTGCGGTAGCGTTCGTACAGATCGGTGATGTGCAGGATACTTGCAATCTTCTCCCGTCCGATACCGGCCTTGAAGAGAATCTGTTCTGCTTCATCCCGCCCGCTTACGAGGGCGATATCCATCATCAGGCAAGCCAGCTTGAAGATGCTATCGGTGCGTGGATGTTCCCGTTCCTGCACATTGAGGGCAAGATGGGTATGCTTCCAGATGGAAACGCCTTCTTCTGCGCCTTGGATTGGTTTGGGGTCGAGAAAGTGCTCCACGATGCCAGGCATCACATATTGAAGCAGGCCAGTCGTAAGCAAGTCCTGGATCCCATCACCAAACGTGCGGCTCTTGAGCAGCTTGTTGAGTTCGTCGCGCAGGCGTTTAGGGGAAGAGGTGGCCATATAGCTGGCATTGTCGCAAATAGCCTTCCAGCAATGGGCGTCCAGACGGAATCCTTTCTGATGCTTGAAGCGAATGCCGCGAAGCATGCGCACAGGGTCCTGACGATAGATGGTGACGGGATCGGATGGTGTGATGAGCAGGCCATCCTTGAGGTCTCTGATGCCCCGTCCGGTTGGATCGAGCACTACACCCGTATGAAGGTTCTTATAGAGGGCATTGCATGTATAATCGCGACGTGAAGCGTCTTCCTCAAGTGAGCAGAAGTTGGTTTCGATGAGCGTGATATCATCGTCGGCATATTCCTCGACATGGGGTTCGACGCATTCCACAAGGGTCAATGATCCATCGATGATGACATCCATCGCTGTGGTTCCATAGCGCTGATAGTAGAATGGACCTTTGCATCGATCAGCGTGCTCCCTGCACATGTACTCGACAAACGCCTTCTGTCCATTTGGCATATTGACCAAAAGGTCAACGTCGCTATAACGTTCGCCCAAAAGCTCATCGCGCACACATCCTCCTACGAGATAAATTTGCCCATAGAATGGGGAATCCTCGCGTATGGTGTCCTTGATGAAACAGAGGGTCTTTTCGAATTTATTCATTGTTGATTGAGGTGGTCAGAAGGAGGTTTGGCGTACCAAACTCTTCTTTTTTCGGCGCAAAGATAGTGTTTCTGCACGAAAAATCCAAAAAAATTTGCACATTTCGGTCAAAACTTTTATCTTTGTACCCGAATTTTGAAACTAAACATACATGAGAAAGCCATTATTGACATTCATTTGTGTCATTTGCAGCGTTTGGGTTGCTTCATTATGTGTCCAGGCGCAGAACTTCAGGAATCAGTCGGACCTGCAGTGGATTGCTGTTCCTGACGACAATGATTGGACCTATCAGACAGGTAAGGATGCCCGGATCGGGCTCCAGCTCCTGTGGCATGGCATGCCACTTGGCGATGTCGAAGTCAGTTATGCCATCGGGAATGATTGCCTCGATGCAGACACACGGGGGAGCGTGAAGACGGACTCCCGCGGAAATGCAGAGATTCGTGTCAAATCGCCAAAGGCTGCTGGGTTCCGCGATTGCAAGATGACTTGTTCCGTAGAGGGCAAGCGTTTCGAGAACCATATCAAAGTAGGTTGGTCGCCGGAGAAGCTGACACCCTATACGCAGATGCCAAAGGATTTCGAGGCTTTCTGGAAGCAGGTTCTGGATGAACAGAAGAGGGCCTCTGAACTGAAGCCCATTGTTACTCCTGCCCCGGCCTATTCGAATGAAAAGGTGGATTGCTATCTGGTCAAACTCAATGGTGGGTTTGCCGATGCTCCGCATTGTATCTATGGATATTTGTCGATACCGAAGAAGGATGGCAAATTCCCCGTGCTTGTTTCACCTCCAGGGGCAGGAGTGAAGTACATGGATCCCCTGAGGACACAGTTCTATGCAAGTGAGGGAAACATCATCCGGCTTGAATTGGAGATCCATGGTATCAATCCGTCAATCAGTGCCGAGGATTATAAGGATATTTCCCGCTCTTTCGGGGATCATACGGGCAATGGTTATCTGGCGAATGGTATCCAGAGTCGAGAGACCTATTATATGAAGAAGGTATATGCATGTCTGGTTCGAGCAGTCGATTATCTGACCTCGTTGGAACAGTGGGATGGGAAGAATGTCCTCATCCAGGGGAATAGCCAGGGTGCTGCTTTGTCGGTCGTTTTGGCAGGGCTTGACCCGAGGATCACAGCGATAGCCATTGCTCATCCTGCTCTCAGCGATATGGCGGGTTATGCCGAGACGGGCAGAACTGGAGGATACCCACACTTCAACCGCTTCTACAAGGAGGTGAAACTCGATAGGCAGACCATTGAGACCTTGTCCTATTACGACGTAGTCAACTTTGCCCGTCTGGTGAAATGTCCGGTATATATGACGTGGGGATACAATGACAATACGTGTCCGCCAACCACTTCATGGATTGTCTGGAATACTCTGACTTGCGAGAAGGAAAGTTACATCACTCCAATCAACGAGCATTGGATTTCGACCGAAACCCGATATAGGCAGATGAGATTTCTGCAGAAACACCTGAAATAATGAAAAAATGCTTGGCCCTAATCATTTTGGGCGCCCTTTTGACTGCCACGACAGTGGCTCGTACTTCGTATTCGCTGAATGACAAATGGTATTCCGAGTGTTATCCTGAAGGGAGAGACGATAGCCTGGTAGTTCGGAATCTTCAGATTCCCCATAACTGGGATGACTATTATGGCTATCGACAGTATGTGCATGGTAATCTTCATGGAAAGGCACGTTACGAACGCCGGTTCACCCTCTTCGGAATTACGAAGGAGGTGGATAAATCGGTAGCCTCCAAACGCCATTATATGTTGCATATTGAGGGTGCAGGAAGTTATGTGACAGTCAGGCTGAATGGGCATGAGATCTGCAGTCATCGGCCGGCTGGCAGAGTGGTTACGAGCCTGGATGTCACAGATTTTCTCCATACGGATAATCCGAAAGTGGATAATTATCTCGTTATCGAATGTGATCATCCTTCCAACATTACCGACCTTCCATGGGTATGCGGAGGTTGTTCGGCAGAATGGGGGTTCAGCGAAGGTTCGGCGCCTTTCGGCCTTTTCCGTTCAGTTTCTTTAGAGGTGTCAGAAAAGCTGCGTGTAGAACCTTTTGGCGTACATGCATGGGCGAATGAGACTCTTGATACGGTCTTTGTTGATACCGAGTTGCATAATTATCGCAATCATGGAGAGGTATGTGTCGTACAAACCCTCATCGAAGGCAGGCTGAAGAAGGAAACCCTTGAGTTGGGTGCCAGATTGACGAAAACGGTTCGCCAGGCAATTCCTATGAAGGACGTGAAGCTGCAGCATTGGTCGATAGAGAACCCTAAGCTCTATACCATTCAGACAACGGTAATGCAGGGCCGTCTGCATGAAGTGGTGGATCGAGTACAGACTGAAGTAGGTTTTGCTGAGGTGAAATGGCCCGCACGCTCCGAAGATGGCAAGCTGAATGATGAAGACCATCGCTTCTATTTGAACGATGAGCCTGTCTTCTTGCATGGAGTTTGTGAATACGAGCATCTTTTTGGCCAAAGCCATGCCTTCTCGCCTGAAGAGATAGATTATCGTTGCCGTCTTATCAAGCATATGGGCTTCAATGCATTCCGTGATGCTCATCAGCCTCACAATCTTCGATATCAGGCGAATTGGGCAAGACTTGGAATGCTCTGGTGGCCTCAGTTCTCTGCGCATATCTGGTATGATACGCCACAATTCCGTGAAAATTTCAAGACTCTGCTACGCCAATGGGTCAAGGAACGCCGCAACAATCCGGCCATCATGCTGTGGGGAGTTCAGAATGAGTCCACTCTCCCCGAGGATTTTGCGCTGGAGTGTGCAGACATTATTCGTGAAATGGATCCGAAGTGTCGTCCCGCTGGCCAGGCTGGAAAAGGACGCCTGATTACCACATGCAATGGCGGTAGTGGCACAGATTGGAATGTCATTCAGAACTGGAGTGGCACATACGGAGGAAAACTTGAAGAGTATGGCGAAGAATTGAGCCGGGAAGACCAGCTCTTGAATGGCGAGTATGGCGGATGGCGCACGGTCGGTTTGCATGATAAGCAGGATCGCTTCCCCCTTTTTGCATTCGACAGCAAGGCTTCGTGGACAGAGGAACATCAGTGTGCATTGCTCCATGCCAAGTTGTCGTTGGCTTATCAAGAAAAAGAGCATTTGTGCGGACAATTCCAGTGGATATTGGCGAGTCATGACAATCCTGGACGTCAACAGCCCGACGAATTCTTGAGAACTATCGATAAAGTGGGACCATTCAATTATAAGGGGCTGCTCTCTGCAACTTGGGAGCCGACAGATTCATATTATCTTTATGTCGCCTGGGGTGCATTTCTTCGTGGTGAATGGCCTGATGGTGTGGAAGAACCCATGAGATTGTTGCCTCGTGAAGTGGTGAAGCTCGGTTACTTGTACGAAGGAATGCCACTGCCGGACTACTTGCTGGACGAGACAGCCAGCGGGGAATGCTCATGTCCCAGTCTTCATACTTTTGCAGAACAGACTTCTTCACTCGCTCCAGAATCTGGACGCGTCTATCTTTATCGCTATAATTGCGGCGGTGACAAGGTCACTGACAGCTATGGGAATGTTTGGATGGGGGACGATACTCGCTACAGCTATAGTTGGGCAATGTCACCACAATTTGCCGACGATAATCTTTGTCCCGTGTTGGCAAGTCAGGCTGTCCTTCGAGGCTGGGTCCTTGACCCTATTCAGAAGGATGGAGAGCTGCTTGCTTCGAAGCTCGATCAGCCTTTGCTGCGCAACTATCGCTTTGGACGTCATGAATTGAGATTCATGTTCCCATTGCCGGCAGGTCCTTTATATCAGGTAGATCTTTGGTTTGTGAACAGCCATCATTTCGTATCTCATGTAAGCTATACGACTTTGTCCGTCCAGGAAGGGCTGCTCAACATCGGTTTCCCGCATGTCAAGGTCGGTCAGGCAAAGGTTTCGGCTATCGCGATCAGTGTGGATGAGGAAACTGCAAGATCGTTGGGCAAGGTGGGGCCGAATGGTTCGTTTGTTTTCAATCGTGGACTTCTTGATGAGAAACTGCCTGCCTTGGCAAAAGAGAGCGGCTATCCCTATGATTGTGGACTCAATTGGGCACAACTCGATTTACAGACAATCGAGAAGACCGATAAGGCTAACCTTCCAGCGGACAAGGGAGGAAGGCCTTCGACTCAATTTGATGTGAACTCGGATAAGATGAGCTTCGACATCAAGATGGGACTTGCTCAGGAATATGCATTACGGTTCCGCTACAAAAATGAGGGCACCGAAATTCCCCGAGGACACTGGACTCTACAATCAGGCGTCGATGGACGTCTTGTGGCCGAAGGAGATATCTCATTTCCACCTACTCCTCAGAAATTCAAGATTGTCAGCACGACTACGGGAACTTTCGTCAATGCCGGCAGTTATCGCCTTGTGGTCAGTGGCGTTGATAATGTTGAATTTGAGTCTGTGGAGGTGCAGTGAGCTGATTTTTTCCGTTAAATCGTAATGTCGTAATGTCGTTATACCGTTATATCGTTATACCGGTATTCCGGGATACCGAAATTCCGAAAGAAATAAAAGTTATATACAGCTATGAATTGGGATCAGTTGCTTTCTGCTACACGATTTGGACAGGAGAACCTGAACTTAGGTCATCATGTACGCACTGAATTTCAGCGCGACTATGATCGTCTCATTTTTTCACCCTCTTTTCGTCGTTTGCAGAACAAGACACAGGTTTTCCCTCTGCCCGGTGCAGTCTTTGTTCACAATCGTCTGACACATTCGCTCGAAGTTGCAAGCGTTGGCAGAAGTCTGGCGAATAATGTTTCGATGGCATTGCTGGAGAAATACAAGGGTGAGGAATGGATAGATAAGCTGCAGTCTCTCGACGATATAGTAGCTACGGCCTGCTTGGCCCACGACATGGGAAATCCGCCGTTTGGCCATTCGGGAGAAAGAGCAATTATTGCGTTCTTCAAGGAAGGCGAAGGCCAACGGTTTCAGGATGTGGTTACTCCACACCAGTGGGCAGACTTGACGCATTTCGATGGCAATGCCAATGCCTTCCGGTTGCTTACACATCAGTTCCGCGGCCATCGAGAGGGAGGATTTGCATTGACGTATAGTTCGTTGGCATCCATTATCAAGTATCCGTACGCAAGTACTGTGGCGGGTCCGAAACCCAAGTTCGGTTTCTTTCAAGCCGAAGAGGAGGCTTTCCTGCGATTGGCTGAAAGATTAGGTTTGGAGGTCATTGAGATTGAAGGGAAATTGGATTTGGATACACCCACCACGGAGTTCTTTGAGCATAAGCAATACCGATATAGTCGCCATCCGCTCTGTTTCCTGGTTGAGGCAGCAGATGACATCTGTTATCAGATAATGGACATTGAAGATGCGCATAATCTGAAACTTCTCTCCACACAAGCAACTCAGGACTTGTTGCTGGGCTTCTTTGAGGGAGAACAGCGCGCGAAGATAGAACGTGGCCTAAACTACGTGCCCGATATAAACGAACAGATAGGTTATCTGCGCAGTCGTGCAATCGGAAAACTGGTCTATGAATGCACGCAGGTATTCCTTGAGCATGAGGAGGAGATTCTTGCTGGAACTTTCCAGAAACCTTTGATCCAGTGCGTTCAATCGCATGTGGTACAAGCATATCAGCACTGTACCGAAGTAGCTATTTCCCGTATTTACAATAGTTCGGATGTCGTCGATATCGAGGTGGCTGGTTATCAGATCATAACTGCACTTCTGCAGAAGTTCATCGACGCAGTGATTCATCCTAATCGTTCCTATAGCAAATTACTCCTGAATCGTGTGCCTGCTCAATATGATACTCATGCAGAAGGTGTCTATTCCCGCATCCTGTCGATTCTTGATTACATCAGTGGCATGACCGATGTTTATGCCTTGGATCTTTATCGAAAGATTTATGGCATGTCGTTACCTTCGCTATAGACGTTTTTTCTTATTTACTGTTTTCTGTCTCAATCTTTCTCATTTTTTTAGAATTGAGAAAGAACATCTCGTTTACTACCTCTATGATTGCATATATTTTGGAATGCTACTTGCTTGTCTATTATTATTCATCTTATCTGTGATATTGGCCGTCACCTTAAATAGTATTAATAAGTGGTGTTTGCAAAAGATTTTCGTTTAGGAGATAAGAAAAAGATGATGTCAGGCACTTTGAATCCATATAATCACCAAATATTCTGTTCGTCAATATAAAATGGCGAACAGAATATTAAAAAGAAAAATGAGATAGAATTGCTTTTTTCAAATTTCATTGAATCATTGCATAGATCCAATCCAGAGCAGAATCATGGCGATGATGACGAAGAGCAGGTCGAGGGATTTGCTCTTTATGTTCTTCTCCTTGAAGAAAAGCCAACCGGCAAGGAATCCCACTACAACACCTGAACGGCGAACGAGGCTGATGACCGAGATGAGCGCTCCAGGAATGGACAATGCATAGAAATAGCAGAAATCAGCTACCGAAAGGAAGACTGAAATGCAGATTATTTGCCATTTCCAGTGAAATGGATGCTTCCTACGATGTTTCTTTGGAGCCCAAAGCAAGAGACAGACAATGCCCATCATCAACACTTGGTAAAAGTTGTACCATGACTGGACAACCATCTTCGGGAAGCCTCTGTTTGCCCAAATACCAAACAATCCTTGGCCGTTGTTGGGATCTCCCACCAGGAATTTGTCGTAAAGTCCGGATATGGCACCAATTAGTGTGCCTGCTATTACTGCCCAGATCCAAATGGAATGCTTCAGCTGGATGCCTTCTTTCTTGCCAGACGTTGAGATAAGTCCAAAGGCGATTATTGATACCAATACACCTGCCCATTGCCAACTGTTCAGTTTCTCTCCGAAGATGAAGATGGCACCGAGGAGCACCAGAATGGGACGGGTGGCATTGATGGGCGAAGCAATGGTGATGGGGAGATGCTTCAACCCATAATAGGCACAAATCCATGATGCCAGTACGATGGCGGATTTTACAATAATATAAATATGTATTGAGTTGTCTTCAATGACAGGTACGTAAACAGGGCTGTCAACGGAAATACTGCCACGGGCCGAGAGAACAACCAGTGGCAGGAAAATGAGCGAACAAAAGATGGTGTTGAGAAACAATACCGGAATCACGGCATTGTCCTTGAGCGACACCTTTTTGAACACATCATAGCACCCAAGCAACAATGCACTCAGGAACGCAAGTATGATCCACATGACTTATTTGAATTCGTTCTGAAGCGAAATCTGCAGTTCGTCCAGCAGGTCGATGGTCTTCATGCGGAACTTCTTGAACCCAAAGATGAGTTTGGTCTTCTTCTTGTTCAGTGCATATTTGTCGATGATCATTTCCTCGGCTGTATATTTGTTCAGCTTGTTATTTTCGTTGTACTTGTAATTGATGTGACTCATTTCCATAATGATCTGTCCTCCATCGTAACGCACAGCAAGCACATAGGCCATCTCGGCAAAATCATGTGCCAGGAATGATTTTGAGAATGTGAGTTCCATGCTGTAGGAATGCTGCAACTCATTGTCAGTCGTCTGAGGTAGTCGTTGGTTGTAGTGCATGCGTTCGTCCTTGGTACAGCGAACGAGCCAGGCGTCAACACGGTTCATGACTTCCTGCAAAGTGAGGCCTGCAGGAACATCAACTGTGCGTGTAAGGACTACCTTGCCATCGACTTCGGGTACCGCGCCAGCCATATACCTGTTGTCAGTTTCGGATTTCTCTTCGATGACGGGAGCAGTAATCTGAGCAATGCTTGTGGTCAATGTAGCGCAAGCAATCAGGATTGTGAATATTTTTTTCATATTTCTCGAAGGTAAATAATTGTTTTTGTCAGCAAAGAGTTATGACTGCTTGGCCATGAATGCAAGGGCGTAGATACGCATCTGCTTGATCATCGACAGAAAGCCATTGGAACGGGTGGGAGAGAGGTTCTCCTTCAGTCCAATCTGCTCGATGAAGTAGAGGTCGGCATTAAGGATCTCGTCGGGTGTGTGGTCGGAAAGCACTTGGATGACCAGGCTTACAAGTCCTTTTACGATTACGGCATCGGAGTCGCCAGTGAAATGAATCAAATTGGTCTGCTCGTCAAAGTCAGCCTGCAGCCAGACACGACTCTGACATCCTTCGATGAGGTTCTGGGGAGTCTTGTACTTTTCGTCGAGTGGTTCAAGGCTATTGCCCATCTCGATGATCATCTGATATTTGTCCATCCAATCGTCAAATGCTGAGAAGTCATCGATGATTTGATCTTGAATTTCGTTGATAGTCATAGTTTTTTTTCTGAATAATCTGAGTAATCTGAATAATCTTAGTACTTGGAGTTAGAAGTTACCACAGCAGAGAAACCAGCACACGGCCTACTTTGCCCAAAGTCTCGCGGGAGATGTTCTCCATCGTGTCGCTGGTGGTGTGCCATTGTGGGCAGAAGGTGCCTTCGGAATCTGTGCGCGTGTCGATGATATCTACGCAAGGAATATGAAGCATACGGTTCACGAAGACATGGTCATCAGTAACGCCTCCACCACTTTGGTTGATGAAAAGGTCGCCATAACCGAGACGTGCGGCCGTCTGCCAGATTTCATTCACGAAAGAATTGGCAAAACGTTCGCTATAGTATTCGCGATAGAAGGAAGCATTGGCCGAACCCACCATATCGAGCAGAATGCCATACTCTGCACGATAGCCCTCCTTGGCTGCCTGCTTGCACCACATTTGAGTGCCCAAGGCCCACCATTTCTCATCGTGTGTACCTTCCCAATCGTCTGGTGCGCCGTAATCTTCTGCATCAGTCAAGAAAATGTCTATGCCTACTTGAGGAAGCTTCTCATTGCAAAGACGGGCCAATTCGAGAAGGATTCCTACACCAGAGGCGCCGTCGTTGGCTCCCAACACCGGCAATTTGCGCTTGGTCGGATCTGGATCGTTGTCGGCAAAAGGGCGACTGTCCCAATGGCTCATCAGAAGGACATGCATCTTGGCATCGGGATTGAAAGTGCCTATAATGTTTATGACGGGAAGCTTCGTGCCGTTGTATGCGGTCATTTCTCCTTCCTGTAGTTTAACGTTGGCACCATGCCGACGCAATTCGTTCTCCAGCCATTTGGCACAAGCCTTCTGTGCCTCGGAGCCTGGAACACGAGGCCCAAAATCGCATTGGCTCGCAACAAACTGGTATGCGGAATCGGCAGAGAACTGAGGTATTTCACGAGATGCGGTTGAAGGGATTTGACTGCCCGCTGATGCAGCATTTCC
>JAEEUA010000118.1 GCA_016286775.1 Bacteroidales bacterium | reverse complement strand
GGTGAATGCCGAGCGCTTGGCATTGATGAAGCCTTCGGCCATCCTGATTAACACAGGACGCGGTCCGCTCATCGACGAACAGGCTTTGGCCGATGCGTTGAACAATGGTAAGATCTATGCCGCAGGTGTCGATGTGCTGACACAGGAACCGCCTCGTGCAGGTTCACCGCTCATCGGGGCACGCAACTGCTACATTACCCCGCATGTCGCCTGGGCTACTCGTGCTGCCCGCGAACGTCTCGACAAGATTGCTTTCGACAATGTCCGCGCCTATCTGAGTGGAACACCTCAGAATGTGGTGAACTAGTTGCCAAAATAATTCTCAAATTCGATAATTCTTGATAAAAAAGAAAAGTTGAAGCGAGCATTTTATCCGAAGGAATACGCAGCCTTGACGCGGCTTGGCGTACCCATACTGATTGCGCAGATCGGCTTTACCCTGCAAGGTATGGCCGATACCATCATGGTGGGCCAGCATCATGCGCAGGAACTGTCGGCTGTGGGCTTCGTCAATTCGATCCTGGTCTTTGCCATCATTCTTTCATTAGGTTTCTCGCAGGGTGCCGTAGCCGTAATCGGTTCACTCTATACGCAAGGCAAGAACCGAGAGATTGCCGAGGTGCTCAAAGCAAGCATTGTGGCCGATATGCTCCAGATGCTCCTCCTGACCTTGGTGATGACGGGCATCTACTTCTGTTTGCCCAGGATGGGGCTCGATACCGAACTGCTGCCCCTGATGCAGAGTTACTATCTCATCCTGCTGCCCTCGCTTCTCCTTTTCGGATTCTCGTCGGCCTTCAAGCCCTTCGCCGATTCCATCAATGACACGAAACTGTCGATGTGGATTCTCCTCGCCAGCAACGTTTGGAACATCCTATTCAACTGGCTCCTCATCTTCGGCAACGACACGCTCCACATCCCCGAAATGGGCATCGAGGGTGCAGCCTACGCTACGGCTACGAGTCGTTTGCTGATGGTGGTGCTCTTCCTTTTTGTCGTCTTCGGCACAAAGCGCTACGAAGACTATATGAAGTATTGGAAGGAGGCGAAGGTGTCGTGGCCACGCATTGTGCAGCTCAACAAACTGGGCTGGCCCATTGGTGTACAGATGAGTTTCGAGCTGGCTGCCTTTGCAGGTGCGGCGCTAATGTTGGGTTGGGGCGGCAAGACTTGGGATGCCGCCTCGGCATTAGCTTCGCATCAGGTGATGAACTCCATCGCCTCGCTCATCTATATGTTCTATATCGGCATCGGCACAGCCATCGCTATTCGTGTGGCAAATTATCATGGACTCGAAGACAATCATGGTGTGCGCTGTGCGGCCAATGCGGGTTATCAGATGATTCTGCTGACGGGTATCATTGCCTCAGCCTTGGTTTTTGGTTTCCGTCATGAACTGGCAGCACTCTTCGTCAACTCGGCCGATGCGGAGATGTTCCAACGTGTTTCCGAAATCGTGGCAGCTACAACCGTTCCCGTTATTCTTTATCAGTTTGGAGATGGCCTGCAAACGGCTTACGTCAATGCCCTTCGCGGCTATGGCGAAGTGAAGGTGCTGATGAAGTATTCCTTCCTGGCCTACGTCGTCATCTCTATTCCTATGTCGTATTTGTTTGGCATCGTTATGGATTGGGGCTGCTACGGCATTTGGATGGGTATGCCGTTTGGCCTGACTGTCGTTGGCATACTTTACCTTCTTCGTTTCCGCAAAATTACCAGACATCATGAAGCAACGAGCCACTAACAATCGTACACTTACACTTGAGGATGCCGAACGTCCCGCGTTGCGAGCCATGCTGAAATCGATAGAAGATCTTCGGCAGGAAAACCCATCTTCTTGGCTCGATGCCGTCATCTGTGCTGATATGATGGAGGCGATGCAATGGATTCCCGATGAGGTGGTCGACCTCATCATCCTCGATCCGCCCTACAACCTGACGCGCGATTTCGGAGGCAGTTCTTTCACAGCGCGCAACGACCAGGAATATGAGGAATATCTGCGCTCGTGGATGCACGCTGTCTGCCAGAAGCTGAAGCCAACCGGTTCGCTCTATCTTTGTGGCGATTGGCGTTGCACGGCAGCGATGCAGCGTGTGCTGTCCGACGAACTGACCATCTTGAACCGCATCACGTGGCAGCGCGAAAAGGGGAGGGGAGCCAAGAGCAACTGGAAGAACTCGATGGAGGACATCTGGTTTGCTGTGAAGGATCCGCAGCATTATTATTTCAATGTGGAGGCCGTGATGATGAAGCGCCGCGTACTGGCCCCCTATAAGGTGAACGGTGAGCCGAAGGATTGGGAAGAGGGTTCGGATGGAAAATTCCGCTTGACCTATCCTTCGAACTTCTGGGATGACATCAGTGTGCCCTTCTGGTCGATGCCAGAGAACACCGACCATCCGACGCAGAAACCCGAGAAGCTTATTGCCAAACTTATTCTCGCTTCGAGCAAGGAAGGCGATGTGGTATTCGATCCGTTCATGGGAAGCGGGACAAGTTGCGTGGTGGCCAACAAGCTTGGGCGCCGTTACTGCGGCATCGAACAGAATGAGGAATATTGCCTGTGGGCGCTTAAACGCCTCGCTTTGGCCAAGGAGGATGCTGAAATCCAAGGATATGCGGATGGTGTATTCTGGGAGAGAAATACGAATCCGCACGGATAAACTGTATTATATATGCCTTATTTTCAACCTTTCGGATAGCAAAACGGCTTGTTATTTGCAAATATTGTTAATTTTTCGTAATTTTTTGTATTGGATTTATAAATAGTCTTTATCTTTGCAACCGATTGTACATAACCTTTATAATAAAAATGTCAAAATGAAAAAGTTTTTTGTTCTTTTCGCAGCTGCAGCCCTTGTGCTCAGCGCATGTAGTGGTAATGAGAAAAAGTCTGAGCCCGCTCCCGAACCAACTCCTGCTGTAGCAGAAGCTCCTGTCACCGTTGAACAGGCTGCTGCTGACCTCAAGGCCGCTGTAGAAAGTGGTAGTGTAGAAGCTATTGAAAAAGTGCAGAAGGAGATTGAGGAACTCCAGGCCAAGGCCGGTGATTTCACCGAGGAGCAGAAGGCCAAGTTCAACGAGCTTACCGAGAGCTTCAAGTCTGCCAAAGACGAGGTCGTAGCCAAGGCTAAGGAGGCTGGCCAGGATGCCGTTGAAGCTGTCCAGGATAAGGCTAACGAAGCTGCTGACGCCGCTAAGCAGGCCGGCAAGGATGCCGTTGACGCAGGTAAGGAAGCTGTTGACAAGGCCAAGGAGGCTGGCAAGGATGCTGTCGATAAGGCTGCCAACAAGGCCAAGGATCTTGTCAAGTAATTCTCTTATTGCTTGCTCAAGAAATCTTTTCGGAAATCTTTTTTGAGAAATTGGAAGGCGAGTCTCTTCACGAGGCCCGCCTTTGATATTTTGTTTCTTTTTTATTTCAATTTATCATCCTCCAGTCTAAGGTATACTCATGCTGGTAGTTGGCAAGTTCGTCGTCGGTCATGCGGACGTATTCCGAGAGGCCGAAACCACTTTGATACATTCCGAGGCCATTGCCGTTCATTCCGAGGCGTTCGATAGTCATGATGTACCATTGTCCGTCAACCTTGTAGACTGACAGGATGTTCAAAAGGAAAAAGTTGTCGTTAGGGGCGTTGAGACGCACGTCGCCATGGTCGTAGTCGATGGTGATAGGCCAGTCGTAGTATCCGGGTTCTTTGGCTCCGTAGAGATAAGAGAAGGTGGTCATCTTGTCAGCCGATGGAAAATAGTAGTTGCAGCATCGGGCAGTAGGATTCTCCTTGAAGTATTCTTCATAAACCAACGCACCATGCTCATTGATTTCGTAGGTGTGGAGCCATTTCCAGCCATGACTGATGAGTTCATTTGTTATTAGTCGCTGCTCCTCTTCCGTTAATTGTGTCGTGGGATAATCCCGTCGAGGAATACCTTCCCTGTCGATAATGAAACCGCCCGTGGGAGGTTCGATGATGAGGATAGGCTCCTCCTTGTCATCGAGGTCACAGGAGGTGAACAAAGGAGCCATCAGAAGCAACGTACAGGCGAAGCACAACTTTTTTGTGGAATGATTCAAGAATGCAATCTTTTTCATGTCAAATTATTTGTTTGGTTCTTTACCCCATAAATGCACGACAATCGAAAACCTTGCATTGGTCAAGAATGAGAGAAAGCTTTTCTTCTATTCTTTTCTGTACTTCGCTGGGCTTGAGCCCCCAGCGTGGGGCAATGATGAGGTCGGAGGGAGCGGAGGAGGCAAAGCGTTCGATATGGATGTCTTTTCGAAGGCGGGAGATAAACTCAGCAACCAACGAAGCGTATTCGTCGATGTTCATCGAAAGGAAATCTTCGGAATGATTGGCATATTCCTGAGCTATTTTGGTTCCCTTGAGAATTTGCAGTTGATGCAGCTTGATGGCATAGATGGGCAGGTGATTGATGAGGTCGGTTTCGGCAAGTATGTCCTCCGTTGTTTCTCCAGGAAGGCCTAAAATGAGGTGGATGGTGGTATTGATACCTGAGTCGGAACATCGTTGGATGGTGGAAAGGCTGTCCTCAACCGTGTGCCCGCGATTGATGCGTTGGAGCGTCTTGTCATAGAAGGATTCGATGCCCAGTTCGAGCGTGATGAGAAAACCTTTGTCTTGAAGATCTGCCAGATATTGCAGAACATCATCTTCGATGCAATCGGGACGTGTGCCAATGACGAGCCCGACAACATCTTCGACCGAAAGTGCTTCCTCGTAACGTTGGCGTAGCACATCCAAGGGAGCATAGGTGTTGGAATAGGCTTGGAAATAGGCCAAATACTTCATGTTGGGATATTTGCCCGCAAAGAAGCGCTTCCCTGCTTTGAGCTGTTCACGAATGCTGGTCGAACGGCGACAGTAGGAAGGATTGAACGCATCTGTGCGACAAAAGGTGCATCCCCCTGTCCCAACGTGTCCGTCACGATTGGGACAGGAGAATCCACCATCAAGCATGAGTTTCTGGAGTTTCATCGTATCTCTAATATCCTTACCGGCGTGGGTTCGGCAGCGACAGATGTTTCGCCATCGCCTTGATGGACGCATTGCACGTAGAGGTGCAGGTGACGTTGAGCTTTCCACAGTTCTGTGTCGAACGAAGGCTCCCAGGCATCGACCGAGTAGTCGGTGAGGTCGGAGAGTTCCCACTGTCCAGCGCGCAGATCGGCAGTATGATAAAGCGAGACACGGCTGTCGCGCTCCACATCTCGTACAATGTACCACGCCTCGTGGCCATCGATAGCAACACGCGGACGGGCGATGGGAATCATCTTGGTGCCGCCTCCCGACAGGCTGAAAGGCGTCTTGCGTTGGCTTACCTGCTGTTGCTGCCAGGTGCTACCATCGTGCCAGACGATGCGATACTGCGGGATGGAGTCCTCCTGGTTGCGCCAATAGGTGGCGATGTAGGGATGTCCTTCGGCATCGGTGCTCATCGAAGTCTGGTTGATGAGTTCGCTGTTCTGGGGAATGCGGCAGGCATATTCGGCATTGTCGGCCGTGATGGGAAGCACGTAGGGTGTACCGTCGCTGCGCTGCCACGTCTTGCCCTCGTCGGTGGAGCAGGCATAGCACAAGTCGTGATTGGTTTCGACGAGCCAGGTCTCACGCCATACCCAGCTGACGTGGATAGTTCCGCGCGCATCGACAAAGAGTTGCCAATAGGCATTGCGGAGCTGTTCTCCATCGATGAGCACATCCTGCAAGCGGCTCCATTTGCGTGTTTTGATGTCATACAGGTTCATGACGAGGTTGCCGCGTCCCGATGCGCCACTGCGATAAGCGAAGAGGACATTTCCCGAAGCCAGACGATAGAACTCTGGATAAGTGACATCGAGCTCGTCGGGGACGAGTGCATCCATCGAAGGGCTGATCATTGGTTCCATATCACCTAAAGTCAATGAGCCAGGCTCAACACTACGCGCATAATGGAGGGGATGTCCATGATGATCGAACGAGACGTGCAGATAGCCGTCGCCATCGGGCATGATGCTGATGACGTTGTGCGCATCCTGCACATGTCCCTGATACTGGGTCTTCTGTAGGACAAATTTTGTTTCGCCGAGCTGACGTTTGCACAAAGTAAGCCATCCTGCCGAATCGTAGTAGGCTACGTATTGCGTCTGTCCGAGGGTCGCCACCGAGCTGTTGCGGAATACGGTGGCATTGACGGAGTTGTTGCTATAGCCGATGCCAGCTTCGATGAAGCGTGGCAGTTCCACCTTGGGCTGACAGCTTGCCAGCAGCAGCGAGACAAAGACGAGTAGCGAATAGAATTTTATTTTCATAGTTTTAGGTTATAGTCACTATAGTTAATATAGTCACTATAGCTGATTTTATTTCACTAATCTATACATCTCGCAGCAAGCCAACAGGAAAGCGCCTGTGCCGAAGTTGGAAATCGACTTCTGGTCAACGGTCTGGCCTGGGATGGCGCGTTCGCCGATAGGCTGGACGTAGCCTACGCTGCCGTCTTCCTGTAGGGCAGTGGTGGTAAGATATTCCCAAGCCTTGACAATCGTGGGCATGTAGGCCTCACGGTCGAGCAGACCATTGTTAACACCCCAGAGCAAGCCGTAGGTGAAGAAGGCTGTGCCGCTGGTCTCGGGTCCTGGCGCATGCTCGGGGTCGAGGAGCGAACGGGTCCAGTAACCTTCGGGCTGTTGGCAGTTCTTCACGGCTTCGCACATCTCGATGTAGGTCTGACGGAATTCTGCCTTGTCCTTCCACGTGTCGGGTGTGTCGGCCAAAACCTTGGCAAGTCCGGCAACTACCCATCCGCAGCCGCGTGCCCAGAAATCCTTGCTGCCATTGAGGCTAGCGTGCTTCGGGTAGAGGTATTTGCCATCACGGTAGAAAAGGTGCTGAGGCACGTTGGCCATCGGTTGGCCGAGGGTGTCGGGGATGCTCTCCTGTCCGTCGTACATCAGGTTCTTGGCGAAGGTCCAGTATTCGGTGAGTTTCTGGAGATACTGCTCGTTGCCAGTGATGTTGTAGAGTTTTGTCATGACCGGCATCACCATATAGAGGCCGTCGGCCCACCACCAGTAGTCATTGGCCGAAGTGGACATCTCGTATTCCATGACTTCGCGTGCTCGTGCAATCTTCTGGTCGTCGGGCTCGAGATTGTAGAGGTCGCAATAGGTCTGGAAGCAGATCTGCCAATCCCCGAAGAGTACGTTGCGGGGCTTTTCGCCGTAGTTATAGACCCATTCGGCAGGATTCGAGTTGGTGGCACCCTTCCACTGGGCGGCTTCGGCCCAGGTCTGGCTGTAGCCGATGAACTGCGCCTTGAGTTCGTCGGAGAGTTTGCACACCTCCATGTTGCCTGTATGATAGGCAGCATTGTCCCAGAAGGGGCTATTGTTGGAGTAGGGCTTGAAGGTCCACTCGTTGTCGGGATCGGTGGTGTAGGTAGCATCAGCGGCTGCAATGAGTGGGTGACTTTCCTGCCACTGCGTATTGACCTGCTTGATGATGCTGACAACAGTATCAGGGGCAGGGAGATTATATTGCGGCGCCTGCTTGGTGCATGCTGCAAGCGAGAGGGCTGCAACTATGATTGGAAGATATTTTTTCATGAGGCTATGTTTTTTTGTCTCTAAATGTTCGGAGTAACTCAGAATATTCGGAGTACTCCGAAAAATTAGGATAAAGTACTCCGAAAAATTAAGATAAAGGGATTACTCATTATTCCCAATAGAGGATTTGCTTGTTGATGTGCCACTTGTGGTCCTTCGGGAAGTCTTCGGCTTCCCAGGCTTTCTTGGAGGTCCAGGGCTCGGCGGGATCGGTCCAGAACGGGTCGTCGGCTGGCAAACCGAGGGGTAGGAAGGCAAGTGTGGTCATGTAGAGCGAACCGTTGTTGGTGTAAACGTCAGCTACATTGGGATGCGAACCTACGAAACCGATGGTCAGGAATCCTCCCTTGTTGAAGTTGGTCGGAGTGGTGGCTGGAGTCGCCGAAAGACCGAGTTCGTAGAGGTCGGCAGCGTACATGCGCTTCATGACGGCTGTGATGGCTGCGCGCACTTGTCCGTTTGTGAGTTGCTTGGGCAAACGTTTCTGCCAGGCCATCATGGCCAAGGGCTGGAAGACGGCAAGGCGATAGGGGATGCTGCGGCCAAAGACGGGGTAGGTGCCTTCGGGCGAAACCATGCGTTCGAGGATACAGCTGAACTTCTGCATGCGTTCACGAATCACACCGAGACGATAGGTGGGACCTTGTGTCTTGTAGGTCACAGGATCGACACTATGGATGAGGTAGCTGTTGTTGGGCTGCACGTCGCAGACCATCTCGACACATTCGGCATACATCGGATGGATGACGTACGAATTGTAGTAGTCGAAGGCAAACGACGGACCATCGGCATACCAGCCATCACCGATATACCATTCCTCGGCCTTGTTGACAGCCGTCTTGATGCGGAATGCATCGTAGAGCGGACCTTCGAAGCCCTCTTTCTGAAGATCGACACCAGCCTTCTTGAGCGAAGCCTCGGCCTTCATGAGGAAGCACTCTTCCATACCGCAGAAGAGGAACCAGTTCTGATAGGGTGGGTCGTAGCGGTGGAGCTTCTGCATCTCACGTACGTAGCGCAGTTTGGTCTCGGTGCTCAATGGTTCCCAAAGGGCATCCCAACCGCGATGGAAACTCTCGACAACGTAGGCAGCATCAACAAGCGTTTGTCCGCCCGAGCCCCAACCGAGATAGTCAGGGCTGGCCGGATCGACGGCGTTGGCGTAAGCCTTGAGTGCCCATTCGCGCAGCTGCTTGCGTTGCAGTCCTTCGGGTGTTTCGTCATCGGGCAGCGAAAGCCAGGGGGCAAGTCCTGCCATCAGGCGACCGAAGGCTTCCATGTAGGTCACCTTCTTATTGCGTCCGTCCCAGGTAGGCGACACTTCAAGATTGCCGTTCTCGTAGGTCATCACTTGCTGCAGACGTCCTTCGGCCATCGGCTCGAGCACGGGCTGTGCCATGCGATAGAGCAGAGTGGTCCACACCTCGCGGTCGGAAGGAGTCTTTACGACCTTCTTCTTGGCAGAGACAGGAACGGACATCAGCATCAGAACGAGGAGGACGGCGGCAGACAAAAGTTTGTGTTTTTTCATATGATAAGAGGAGTGAAAAGGAGAGGTGCCTTGGAGGGCATTGCCTCGCATGACACCTCTCCCGAATACACACATATATTAACTAAGCCAGGAAACTAAGTTTTATTTGACATCGTAACCAGGATTCTGCTGTAGTTCGGCATCTTTGTTCAGCTGGATCTCCGACAGAGGAATGGGGAGCAGACAATGTTTGTTGGCATCGAAACCGGAGATGGCTTTGCTTGGGGTGCCCTCGGCATATTTCGACATAATCATCTGAACGCGCTCGGCCAGCTTGCCTGTGCGGCAGAGTGTGTAGCGACGGTTCTCCTCGCCAACGAGTTCGCGGATACGTTCGTCGAGCAGGAAATCCAGGCTCATGTCGGCAGCGCTGACAGCTCCGGCAGTAGCATTGCCTGTTTCTTCACGATAGGCCTTGAATGCACGGTCGCGCAGTACGTTGATGTCTTCGGCTGCACCAGACATGTTGTTCTGCATGATTCGAGCCTCGGCACGGAGCAGATAGGCATCAGCCAGACGCATGATGGGCCAGTCCTTGACAAGTGCATAGCCGAAATCGTCGGTCGGATCGTAGCCACCCCACTTGGTGGTGTGCGGGTACATCACGTTCAGGGTGTCGTTCACGGTCCAGTAGGCACGGTCACCTGTCTTCACGGTGATCTTCTGGGCACCGGCTGTTCCTTCATCCACGCGGAAACCGTCCTTCACATAAATGTCTGCAGTGAAGCCGGGCTTGTTGTAGAACAGGACACGTCTGATGTTGTGGTTCGAATTGCGGATATCACCTTTCTGGTAGATGGCGTATTTCACGTAGTTGCTCAGACGGAGACGGCCATTGCCGCGACCTCCAATGGAGTCGGCATTTACCATGCCGTTGATCTTATGGAAGGCTGCCACCCAGTTACGGCGTTGCTGCGGGTTGTCGATGGTACCACCGGTTACGTCGCGGTTGAATTCCATCTGGAACACCCAGATACCCTCGGTGTTGCCCTGTGAACGGCGTTGGTTGCCCCAGCGGAACATGTCGCTGTAGTAGTCGCCGCTGTCGGAGAGGAATACGCCGTAACGTTTTTCGATGAGTTTGTAGTTGCCGCTGTTGATGGTAGCACTGACAGCTGCCTCAGCTTCGCTGTACTTGCCCATACGGTTGAAAGCCTCACCAGCCAGAATGCGGGCACAGTCCTTGTTGATACGGCTCTCGGTGGCAGTTTTACCCACCTCCGGCAGGTTGGCCATTGCATCATTCAAGTCGGCGGTGATGACTGCATCAATCTCCGAGACAGCGGTGCGGGTAAAGTCGGTGCGCGGCTCGGCCTTGCTCTCGGTAATCAGAGGCACATTGCCCCAAAGGGTGACGAGCAGATTGTAGCTGTAGGCACGGAAGAATTCTGCCTCACCTTTAGCGGCTGGATCCACTCCCTCGGTATTGATGATGATGTTGGCGCTGTTGATGATGCTGTAGAGATTCTCCCAGAGGAAGCTGACACCACCGTTCTCGGCGTTCAATGAGCCATACTGGAAGAAGGGAACCTCAACACCCTCGGTGTCGCCAGGGGCGCCCACGTCGGTGCCGTCCTGCCAAATGCCGGTGAATCCCTGACGGCTGGACATGCCCCAGAGGGCAGCGTACTTATAGTGCAAGCCGATTAACTTGGCGTTCACGTCGGTTACATCTGTGCCATATTGTGAAAACATGTTCTCATCGAGATAGCTGTCGCTGCAGGCGGAAAGGCCAATGGCCAACATGGTGGCAACAGATGCACTATATATGATATTCTTGATTTTCATAACTCTCGTGTATTTCTATTATTCAAATCTTCAATTACTCAATTATTCATCAGAAGGTAAC
>JAEEUA010000117.1 GCA_016286775.1 Bacteroidales bacterium | reverse complement strand
AAACCGTTGCTATCAAAGATTGGAGAGGCTGTATCTTTCCGTTTATTTCCGATGATATAAAAACCGAAGGCGCGACACCATACGATGCCGCGCCTTCGATTTCAGCGGATAGAGTGAGAAAGGACTGAGGTTCTATGTTTCGATGTGGGAATTGGTCAAGTAATATCAGGGCAAGACATCGCGAAATCGATTTCCAAATCCGTTGATTTAGAGAAAGGGCAGATTAGTCCACGGCTGCACTACTTGTGCACAGATAGTACCATCTTGCCGCAATATTGCACTACTTGTGTGCAGATAGTACAACGGCTCCCGCAATATTGTACTACTTGTGGACACTTGGTACAATCTCGTCGCAATATTGCACTGCCTGTGTACACTTGATACAATCTCGTCGCAATATTGCACTGCCTATGTACACTTGGTACAATCTCGTCGCAATATTGCACCACTTGTGGACACTTGATATCATCCCCATCGCAATATTGTACTGCCTGCGCACACTTGATACAATCTCGTGGCAATGTAGTACCACTGGTGTACAAATAGTACAATGACGCCGAAACATCTGCTCCACACGATGCCGCGCCTTCGGTTTTAGAGGATATAGCGAGAAAGGACTGAGAATCTATGTTTCGATGTGGAAATTGGTCAAGTTAATTCAAAGTAATACAGTAATCATACTCCATAACAACCATAAATATCACCGCAATATCTGGTTGTCCACCCTATAATTGTCTTTCCTGATTTCAAAGGACAGTTTACTTTAACCCATCGGCAGCTTCCGATTCTTAAATAGTCTAATACTTTGACTTCCATGTCAACTATTTCACCACTTAAGATGGTGCTTGAGCACGAGACGCTATCTGGCTGCTCATACAATTTAATTACCCTGTCCTCTGCCTCTTCTGGGAAACTAGGAGATAGCAGCAAGTATACACCACAATCTTCATAATTGATCCATCCACTCAATTGATGAATACATCCATTGTTTTCAACATGTCCATAAAAGCGAGAATCTCCTCTTGATACCACCACTATAGATGACCATATTTCTTGTATGGTATCGTCCTGAATAACTGCAATTATAGAATCCCCTTCTGCTTGGGAATAAATATTTACAGGGTATTGACCCGCCTTATAAAAGAATAAGCCAGTACTATAATTATGAAATTCACCCATGTTAGTTTCATTTGACATTGAAACCAACTGCGAATATAGCTGCAATGTAAAAGCAGTTATCGCAATAATAATGAAAAACTTTTTCATCTTCTTCTTAACACTAACTTGAAACCGTTATTGCCTATTTGATTCTCGAAATTTGTCCATTTGCTTTTGCCGTTATGGTCAACCTTGCCGTTAATGAGTATACACCCTTTAGATACTGGGTCTCCAGCATATCCAGACGTATTTGTTCGATGAACGAAAACATTATTTTTTTGCGTAGGAGAATAAGCATCCTTTTCACCATTGTACCAACTATTATTCCTATCATCAATACAATCAACAGGACCCTCTATTTCATAATGTTTAGGAATTTTCCCCCCACCTGGTGATTCTCTGTATGTGACATTGTAATTCCCATCCTTAATAGCGCCATACTTATTATAATCAGAACTCATGGTAAATGCAATATATTCTGTCGGGGTTGTTTCATCCTCTGGGTTAATATATACTCTTGCCGTAGCGTGAATAGTTTTTTCACCATCAATCATTTTGCTATCGTCTAAGACCTCATTATAAGACCCCATTATAGAAACAACTCTTTTGCCTAAATAATCGCCAGAGATGTTATTTTTATCCAACTCTTCTTGGGAGGTATATTCTGTATATCTAATGGAATAGGTTTCAGTCATTACTCCATTAATTTCAATGCTGTCTTTGTATCCATACCAGTCCATTCCATTATAATCTCCAAAATTAATTGGATTTCCCCCACAATAGGAATAAGGGCTGAACTGCGGAGTATTTTCAGCCAACGGGTCAATCCTGTCCCACATCGGGGCCATGGCGAAGTACTGGCGAGCATGGATATCATAGTTGTCCAATCCGAAGGTGCGGTCAAGTTCCTTGCCCTCAAACTTATATTTTTGCAAGTTTTCGTTGTTCCCTTTGGTCACGTCCGAGAGAAGGGTGCTGATATCGCCAATCACGCCGCCGTATGGGTAGTAATGGGTCACCTGCTCAATGGTGCTATCGCTGTTTACGACCATGCGGTTATTGCCCATATAGTCCTGAATGTAGTAATGCCATCCGTCGATGGTGTCATTGCTGAATGACACATATCCTCCTTCAAACCGATACATGCCCAGATGCCCGTTCCTCATGACCAGGTTCCCGAGGTAATCGGTCGTGTCACGTGTTGCAAAAGTTCCTTCCCGTCGGCAGGAATCGCGGGAAGATGCCAAACGGCATCGCTGCCCTTCTCGCCCTGATCCACGTATGGGTCCTCGATCTTGCAGAGTATGTCGCCATGACGCAGGGTATTGGTGGAAGTGGTCAGGGGAACTTGGGAGAAGAGCGGAGAGGTTGTAAAAACGGCTATAACTATAGTTGTCGTTGTTTTCATAGCAAATATCGATAATTGTTTCGAATTATACAAATGTAACGCACAAGGGCATCTAATTATCAAAGTTGTTATTCCCAATCTTTAGGGCGACCCAAAATCACTGGGCCATCCAACACCCGCTCTCCTTCATCGAGGCCTACTACAATAATTTTAGTAACTTTGTCAGCGTAACCAATAAAGATCTTCGAAAAATCTGGACCGCCCCACGGTTTTGGATGCTTCATATTATTTAGCAGTGTAAAACGGTTACCATATAAGAGTGCTACACACTTGTAGGCTTTGGTCATCTCGATCGGAATCCCAATTGAATCTGCCATTTCCTTTTGCGTCATTCCAATATGGAAAGGCCCGATGGAAAACGGTCCTTTTGAAATATAAGCATCATCTAAATACAGCAGTCTGTCGTCGGGTCTTCCCAGAAAATATATTACATCTCCTTTCTTTCTCATAACCACCTCAAAAGGCGCCTCATAATCATCCCAATCGTCACCATCGAAACGATAATCTGGATATGATTTTCTTAATGAATCTTCCTTGAAGATAATATCATGGAACATACGTTCGTCATCCGTTATCAGAATGAGGGTGTCTTCATAACTGGCGTCAGCCATTATTTTCTCATTATGGTACTCAAAATTATGATGTGGTGCTACAGAAAGAACCTTGACTTCCAAGGGATATTCAATAATTCCGCGATATAACCTACCTTTAACTTCAAAAAGGGTGTCATCCTCTATAAGAGCAAACGATTCTATAATGGTGTCAGTTTCCAATACATTATTCGTGGGCTCTTCAGTATCAGAAAGAGTTCGCTTTTGAATACAAGAAAAAAACAACAAGGAAACGATAAAGAATAAAAGTTTTTTCATATTTAATCTATTGTTCAACAATATTCCTTGACAGGATTTGTGAAAAACCAAGAAATATCGTAGTCTTTCATTGATCCTCAGCTTTGTATTTGCGTGTAAGAAATACAGCTTCGCCAAGCCACGACACGACGGACAGGCTTTGTCGATGCTTTTTACTATGTCGTATAGCAGGCGAGTTCATAGTATTTCGCTGCAAATATATGTATTATTTTTGTTTCTTCAATCTTTTTGGCCTGTTTTTTTCATTATTTTCGCATCAAAAGTGCAAATTGTCTTCGCGAAATCGATTTCCAAATCTGTTGAAGAGAAAGGTCTGGAACACATTCATAGGGAGTTGATTCAGAAGGCGCGACACCATACGATGCCGCGCCTTCGATTTCAGCGGATAAAGAAAGAGAAAAGTCACTTTCCAGACTAACAATCTCTATTGGAATTGCTCGATCACTTTCTTGAGGGCACTCAACGGCAGAGCACCACTCTGTCGCCACAACATCTCACCCTTGCGGAAGAGCATGAGTGTGGGGACCGACTGGACACGATAGTTCATGGCGAGGCTGTTGTTCTTATCGACGTCAATCTTGATGATGCGGATGCTCTCGCCCATCTCGTCCTTGAGCTGTTCGAGCACGGGATGCATCATCTTGCAAGGACCGCACCAGGTAGCAAAGAAATCGACCAGGGTAAGCTGCTCACTATTGATTATATCATTGAAGTTTTCCATATCACTTGTATCATTAGGTAGTTGAAACGAGCATCTTGACAATCAGTGGTCATTAGCAGAAGTCGGCATGACTGAACATGCGAAGCCATTGACATCCACATAACCACCCTTGCGACGAGTAGTGTAACAGAAGATGGCGTAACGTGTGCCCATGAAGAAACGCTGATAGTCGAAACGCATCTGGTAATCGGGGCCAATGCGCTTCCATTGTTGTCCGTCGAGGCTGTAATAGAAGGTAGCCACATCGCGACCCAAGGAGAAATCTCCATCGATGCGCAGCCAGATGGTGCCCTGCTTGAACTCCACACGTTCGCGCTCGGTCACCTCCACGTTGGTCACTTGCTTCTCCTGCCCATCCATATTGATGACCTCCTCGGTCATGGTGAGCGCGTATTTCCTGCCTTGCTTGGTGATTGACAAAACGCCGCTATGCCCATTGAAGGCACAGAAGCCTGCACGATCGCCGGGCTTGAGGTGCGACAGGTCGAGTTCGATCTCCGCACTACAAGTGGGGCCCATCATGCGCTGGGAGAGCGTATTGGGTGCCAAAAAGAGATTGTCAGCCACGCGGCTCGTCTTCAGACGCAGGTAGCCCGGACGTTCGGTGAGCGACCAGGCGGCGTTGTTCGGGTTGTGGTTCCACTGCCATTGCAAGCCCAGCTCAGGACCTTCGAAGTCGTCGCTGATCATCAAGGGAGTCTCAGGTTGTCCCTTGACAACGGGACGCATGCGTTCGGGCACCTTGCCATATTCGTCACCCAACATGGGCCAACCGTCCAACCAGCGGCAGGGCATCAGCGTAATGACACGTCCTACAGCTCCATGATCCTGGAAGATAATGCCATACCAATCGCCATCCTTCGAATCGACAATAGTGCCCTGTCCTACATAAGGGAACCCTCCGAGGTCGGATTGCAGGATGACATTCTTCTCATAAGGGCCGTGGATGTCGTCGGCCCGATAGCATACCTCGCGACGATAGCGTCCGGGAGCCCAGACCTGCGAAATCATGAGCAGGTAATACTTGCCATTGTGCTTCACCATGCGCGAACCTTCGAGCAGGCCCTTTTCGTCTGCCTCACGCTCAAAGATCTTCCTATGGCTCCCTTCGATGATACCCGATAGGTCGGGCTTCAACTCACATAGTTCTCCTGTTCCATAGACCACATAGACGCGACCATCGTCGTCGAAAAGCAGCGAGCAGTCGTGAAAATGTGGCAGGCGCGACACCAGTTCCCAAGGACCGGCAGGATTCGCAGCTGAATAGATATAGGAGCGTCCCATGTCGCCCATCTCATTGGGTGCAAAGAGGACGTAGAACTTCCCGTTGTGATATTTGAGCGATGTGGCCCACTGGCCACGTCCATAGACCGTGCCGCCCTGCATGTCGTAGCGCGGCGAGTCGGTCAGACGGTCCACCACATAGCCGATGGTCTCCCAATTAACGAGGTCCTTCGACCGCATGATAGGCACACCCGGGAACTGGTGCATCGTGGTGGTGACCATATAGAAGTTATCATCGACGCGGATCACATCGGGGTCGGGCACATCGGCCCAAAGGATGGGGTTCGGAGAAGTTGGATAAGGCTCCATCTGCGCCATGCTCGCCAGTGTCATGCAGCAGGCGAACATCAATAACAATAGTTTCTTTCGCATAATATTGAATGGGGGTAATGGGGGGGGAATGGGAATGGATGGGGGTAATGGGAATGATGGGAATGATGGCGACCCAACTGAAATTGTTAATTATTAATTGTTAATTGTTAATTGAATAACCCTCACCCCTGTCCCCACGAACTGCGGTCAAGGTTGCGGTAACTGATGGCCTCAGCGATGTGGGTGGACGTGATATCGGCCTCTCCGTCGTAGTCGGCGATGGTACGTGCCACCTTGAGAATGCGGTCGTAGGCTCGGGCCGAGAGGTCGAGCTTAGTCATGGCGCGCTGGATCATGGCAAGAGCCTTGTCGTCGAGCTGACAGTATTGACGGAGCAGGGCGGGAGTCATTTGCGCATTGCAGTGGATGCCCGGCTCTTCGCGGAAACGCTCCTCCTGGATCTGGCGCGCCTTGATGACACGTTCGCGAATCGAGGCGCTGCTTTCGGCTACGCCCGTGCGGCTCACCTCGGCAAAGCTCAGGGGCAAAATTTCGATCTGCAGGTCAATTCGATCCAGAAGAGGTCCTGACACGCGTCCTAAATACTTGCGCACCTGTGTCTCGCTGCAGATACAGGGATGGGTGGGATGGTTGTAGTAGCCACAAGGGCACGGGTTCATGCTGGCAACGAGCATAAGTGAAGCCGGATAGGTCACCGTGTTCTTGGCACGGGCAATGGTAATCTGACGGTCTTCGAGCGGTTGGCGAAGCACCTCCAGCACCGACTTCGAGAACTCAGGCAGCTCGTCGAGATAGAGCACACCATTGTTGGCAAGACTGACTTCTCCCGGCATCGGATTCGTGCCACCGCCGATGAGGGCAACGCTCGAAATCGTATGATGCGGCGAGCGGAAGGGACGCTGGGTGACCAGACCCGTCGCGGCACGAAGTCCCGCCACAGAATGTATCTTAGTGGTTTCGAGAGCTTCGCTGAGAGAAAGCGGCGGAAGAATCGACGGCAAGCACTTCGCCATCATCGACTTGCCCGCACCAGGAGGTCCCACCATAATCATGTTATGTCCTCCGGCAGCTGCGATGGCAAAGGCACGCTTCACCATCTCCTGTCCCTTGACGTCCTTGAAGTCGTGGGGATAGGTGCGCTCGGCCTTCTCGAACATCTCGCGCGTATTCATCTCCAGGCGCTCCATCTCGGATTCTCCAGCCATGAAGCCCATGACATCCTTGAGCGTGTCGGCACAAAGCACATCGAGGTTGTTGACCACGGCAGCCTCGCAGGCGTTTTCACGCGGAACGATGATGCCCTTGAGATGCATCTGACGTGCCAGGATGGCAAAGGGAAGACAACCCTTGACGGGCTTGACTGCTCCGTCGAGTGACAATTCGCCCACCATCATGTATTGTTCAAGCTTGTCGGTCGGAATCTTCCCGTCGGCAGCCATCACGGCCACGGCGATGGGCACATCGTAGAGCGAACCCTCCTTGCGCACATCAGCAGGGGCAAGATTGATGGTGACGGCACGTCGCGGGAAACGCATACCGGCTTCGCGCAAAGCGCTTTCTATACGATCACGGCTCTCCTTGACAGCCGTATCAGGCAAGCCAATCAAAATGGTTCGTATGCCCTGGGTGGCCACCGTCTCGCAATAGACGGGGGTGGCATCGATGCCCTGCAAGGCTGCAGAAATAGTTCTAACGACCACGATTCGGAGTTGTTTTGGGTGTATGTGTAAAACTGCTTCGGTTGGGAACACGGTTCAACGTGGCACGTAACCGCTGTCCCCATTCATTGCGCAGCTGCTGGTTATTGTACATGTCGCAGACCATGACCGTGGGCACCTCCTTGATGTCCCAACGGCGCATACGCGGATCGCTGAGCCCTGCGGGAAGCCAGATGTGCAGACCATCCAGGTCCTGTGTCTGCTGCCTCCACCATGTGCTGTCGGGAGCTGCGAGACAAATGGTGACGAATTGAAGGCGTTTTGGGCTGTATTCATCGCTGAACAATTTTGCCAGGGCCTTCAGACTGTCGATGGAGGATTGGGAATAGTCGCTCCAGATATGAATGAGCAGATAGTCGCTGCGCGATTTGCTGAAATCGAATGTTGTGCTATCGGTCGGCATCGTGCAGGGAGCAAGCCGACGGCTGGGTCGCGGCTTTCGGCTGGCCTCCTCAAGCACCCGGTCGATGCTCTTCATGAGCCAGTCGGGCTTGGCATCATCGGCCAGGCCTCCCAGGCAACGACGTACAAAGATCGAATCCTTCAGGACCTCAATCTGGTCGCGCAGCAGGATTCCGCAACGGATGTCATGCGGAAGCTGATGGCAGAGCGAGTCGAGGGCATCCTTTCGGTCCGAACTGGACATCTCCTGGAACGATGCGACATGCTGCTGCAGCCACGGATTGATGCTGTCACCCCGAGAGGCATCGTAGGTCACGTGCAGGCTGTCGTCCGAAACAGAAAACTTCATCGAAATACCCGAATTACCCGTCGCATAAAATCGGCACAACTCGCCCCCATCGGAGCATAGGAAGAGCTCATCGACTCCTCGTGTCGAACCATGATGCTCGAACGAATGCTGGGCATTGAGGTCGAGGCTATCGAACTGCAGCTCGGTATGCCGATCGGTATAAAGCACAAGATGGTCGAGCACCACGGTACTATCCACATTGAACGTGCCCTCGACGGTATAGGCACGTTCGGCATGGCTACCTTCCCGGCCCTTGCAGGCAGCAAGGATCGAGAGGGCGAGAAGAAGGAGAGGAAGTGTTTTTTTCAATTAACAATTAACAATAAATAATTAACAATTATATTCACTTGACATAATGAATGAGCTGCGTCATCAGCTGGATAAAGTCTCGCGTGCTATATCCGATGACGGGCTGTTCGGGCGTGAAGGGCGAAGTGTCGTACTCGTCACCCACAAACGTGGTGGCATATTCGGTGCTGTTCGAAGGAGCCAGGCCCTCAGGCAAGGGCTTATAGACGTTGGAGATCTGGCTCAATGGAGTCAGCCAACCTCCACCGGGCTGTTGGGCTTTCATTATATCCTGCACCGAACCGAAGCCACGACGTGCGCCACCGCCCTGCATAGGCGAAGGCTTGAAGTAATAGACTGGCACGGCAACGTTCTGCTTGGGATAGAGCAAAGGTGAAGAAGCAGTGACCTCCTTCGGATCGGCCTGGCTCAACGACTGATATTCGCGTTCCAATCCATCGGGGTTGACAAAGGCGCACGAACCATAATGTGCGATGGTGCGGCTGATCTCCTGGTCGGTGTAATATTCACCATTGCCCACATTGCTGCCACGACGATGCACGTACATAGGCGTACCATCTTCTGGAAGGAGGAATCGTGCTACGAGGAATCCCTCGCCGCCTCGACGACCCGCTCTGCCGCCAGTGCCGCCGCCACCGCCGTAGCGCGCCGCTTCCTCATCGGGCAGACGCTGCTCGCGCAAGAACTGCAACGCAGCGGGAATACCCTTGAGGAACTTCTTTTCACCCGTGAGGCGATAGTAGTCCATCATTGCGCGAACCATACGCACCGTGGTGCCCGTGTTGACCGAACGTGGCTCGTAGCTGCGGGCGTGTGCAGGCTTGAGGGTCTTGACGAAGTACTGGTCACCCCAACCGGCAAGCGGAGCAGGCTGCTGCAACTTGAGCGAGAGATCGAGTGCCTTGCGGATGGGCTTCAAAAGGTCCTTGCGGCACAGCTCCTGATAACATTGGATGAGGAACTCGATATTGGCGGGCATCACATCGTCGTTGAGGGTGATGAACGACGAATAGTCTTCTTTGCCACGGAAAGGATGGCTGTACATGAGCGGATAACGCTGGGGCCAACCGCCGTTGGTGTACTGGCTGACAAGCATGAAGTTGATGACCTTGTCGAGCGCCTTGCGCACCTCGGGATCTTTCTTTTCAAGATAGACACGCAGCAGGAACGTTGCACACTCGGAAGTGGCTTCATCGTCGAATGTGCAGTTGCCGTAATAGTGCTGGAATTCCTCCAGTCGCCAGGCCTGTCGGCCGATAGTGGCATAGAACTGCTTGAGTTCGTCTTCACCTGCCAGGTCTTCGACGTAGTTCCAGCCTCCTTCGGGATGCTGCACCTTCATGATGACCTCGGCAATCTTCCGTGCCTGCTCATAATAATATTCGTCGCCCGTGGCATGCAGGGCATCGATCATCAGATGACCCATCGATGGCGTGCTGGGCGACTGCAGCCACACCAATGTGCGGTAGGGAGCCTCCAACTCGCCCCACTGACGGCTACGGTCGGGCAGATAGCTCCATACGAAGGCTCCCTCATAACTGATTGAGTCCATCATGAAGGCTGCGGCTCGGCGCATAGCAGCCTTGGCATCCTCGATGTCGAGGTTACGATAGACGAAATTGGTGAATGTGGCTGAACCCTTGCCGGCGCAGAAGATGCCGGGCAGGACGGACTGGAACTGATAGAGCGTATTGTGGTTGTAGCCCGAGCAGTCCATGCCCCATGTCTCACGTTGCCAATTCTGGCCATCGTAACTGTAAGCACCCGTGACGACGTGATTGTCGTTGCGAAGTCGAAGCCAGATATGTCGCGTACCGACCTCGGGGTGCATGCCGCCTCCGCTCTGTCCGCCCTTGCGGTAACGATAGCGGCGATTGGCATCAAAGCCCGTACCCATATAGAACACGCTGTCGTAGTAGAGCACCAAGCCGGCACGTGTCTCGTCGTCGCTCAGCTCGATTTCGGCCTCAATCTCGTAACGATGGTCACCGGCGACAAACATCAAAGGCGACGAGTTGCCAGGCAAAGAGCCCTTGGCCGTGAGACGGATGCCGTCTGAAATGTGTTCGATGCGCTCAGGCTCATAGGTGCGATAGGATTTCCATTCAAGGCCGACGGGGAAAAGGGAGAGGTTCGAGGGGTTTGAGGGGTTCGAAAGGTTCAAAGGGGTTGTGGGGGTCGAGGAGGCAGAAAAAGGGAGCGGTGCCGGAATAGGACCAACGGGATCGGCGCTAAGTCCCTGCTTGTCGCGGATAACGGGACGGAACCACCCATCCTTGGTCAACTCAACGGGTTCCAGCAAAGTCTGACGGCCCAGGTCGGTAAAACGGTTTTCGTAGGCGTGATAGACGCAGTACCAGCGTCCGTCGGGCGTGTCGATGAGCGAGCCGTGTCCGCGGCTCCACCAGCGGTTCGAATTGGCATAGTTGTGGATGAGCGGGTTGTAGG
>JAEEUA010000116.1 GCA_016286775.1 Bacteroidales bacterium | reverse complement strand
CAGCGAGGCAGTTTATAACCTCAATGGCCAGAAGCTCAATGGCATGGAGCAGGGCATTTCGATTATCCGCATGTCCGACGGCACCGTCCGTAAGGCAATTGTGGTAGAATAATTGTTCAACGCACCCTTGGATCCGCTCTACACCATAATCATCCCTCATTACAATACACCCGAACTCCTCATGCGCTGCTTGGAATCAATCCCGGTGCGCGAGGATGTTCAGGTGATTGTGGTTGATGATTGCAGTCCGGATGCAAGTAGTTATCTCCAAAAATATCCCACCCTTAGCCGTCCTTTTCTCGAATTCTATCGTACGGAGAAAGGCGGCTCGGCGGGTCGTGCTCGCAATGTCGGGCTTCGTCATGCCCGTGGCCGATGGTGCCTCTTTGCCGATGCCGATGACTATTACGAGGACGGTTTCCTCGATGTCATTGGCGAGGCGCTTGACGACGAGCTCGACATTCTATATTTCAACGTATCAGGCATAGGCGAACGTGCCCAGCTTCATCAGCGCATCTTTGACCTCTATCATTCCAATCAGGACACAACGGAAGTGCGCTACCATATCTGGACACCTTGGAACAAGGTTATCGCTCGCAGTTTCATCGAGGAGAATCGGTTGAGCTTCGAGGAAATACCCGTGGGCAACGATGCCCTGTTCTGTCTGGAGGCCAGTCGGGTGGCTCGACGGTACCGAATCATCGATGATCGTCTCTATTGTCTCACGGACAATGCTGCCAGCCTTTCGTTCCGCGCAATAACCTTCGAGCGCGAAATGGATTATACCCGGGTGCGTATCCGCATCAATCGTTTCCTGGCACGTCTGGGGCTGCATTTCCGCTACGGCTACCACGTCTTCAGCATCCCGCGAGCTCAGCGTTTCTGGCAGCAATATGGTTGGCGATGCTGTCTGAAGTATGTTTGCTATGTATCGTGGCACTATGGCTTGATTCGTGCTCTTGCCTACAACATTCGTCGCCGTAGGTTCCAGGCGTCTCATCCAGACCTCATCTATTGTGACTGATCTCTCCGTTACCATTGCCATTCCTGTCTTCAATGCGGAGGCAACCGTCGGGCGTTCGTTGCTTTCGGCGCTCAATCAGGACTTTGCCCTCCCCTATGAAGTGCTGGTCATCGACGACTGTGGCACCGACAGGAGTATGGAGATTGTCCAACAGACGGCTGATCATCATCCTCGATGCAACACGGTCCGAACTGTCCGACATCCCGAGAATCGGGGTTTAGGAGCGGCGCGCAATACGGCTATCGACGAAGCTCTGGGCAAGTATCTCTTCTTCCTCGATGCTGATGACTGGATGTTACCCGATGCTTTGTCGCATCTCTATGACTTGGCTGAACGCGAACAGGCTGATGTCACGGCAGGTTCCACCGATTGCTGCCAGCAGGGCCAGACGAGTCCGCACTATCAGCTCACACCGCAAGTTATCCGACACGAAGCAGCGGGCGTTTGGATGGTAGTACACGATGTTTTTATGAATATCGAAGTGTGGAACAAGCTGCTCCGACTCGATTTTCTGCGCCAGAACCACATCCGCACCGTTCATCGCATCATGGAAGATTCTATTTTCGATTTCCATCTTCGCATTCAGGCGCGGACCATCGTTCTCTCGCCACAGGTTACTCTCTGCTACAACCTCCATCCTGAATCTATCCTCGGAAGCCTTTTCGGCCATCAGGCTACCGACGAAGCTGTCAGCATCTACTGCGACATTGTCCAGCAGGCTGAAATTCTCATTCGCGAACGTTACCACGACGTCCCTGGCATCTACGACCTCTATGCACTGCGCCTGTTCTATACGTTCCATTCTCTACGAAAGATGCAGCTTACTGATGCACAGGAACTATATATTCGCACCACCCTTCCGCATTTCCTCGGAATAATTCCGTCGATGCGCAGTCTTTGCGGAGGTGCATTCCGCATGGCCTATCTCGTCTGTAAATTGAGGGGGGGCGATTGGCGTGCTTTCGAACGAGCTTACGATAGCCGATACACACGCTTCGCCTATTACTTGAAACGTTTCCTCCTGTTGTTCTGATTCCCCTCTTCCCTCTTCATCACTTTTCGATCCACTCTTAATTCCACTTCACCCTCCGATGAATAAACTGCTGACGCTCGTCATCCCGACCTATAATATGGAGCGCTTCCTCCCCGAATGCCTCAACACACTTATCGTCGATGACGAACTCATGCGCCTGCTCGAAGTGCTCATTGTCATCGATGGCAGCACCGACCGATCGGCACAGATAGGGCAGGAATATGCCGATACCCATCCCGACACTTTCCGCGTTATCATTAAGGACAACGGTAATTATGGCTCCTGCGTTAACCGTGGTCTCGACGAAGCCAAAGGCAAATACATCAAGACGCTTGACGCCGACGACAAGTTTCAGACCGATAACCTCAGCCGCTTTCTGAGTGAACTGCAGGACGTCGATGCCGATATGGTCATCAGCGACTACATCGGATGGAACATGCAGACCGGCCAAATCGACCATCATTGCTACAACCTGCCTACACCCGACCTTTTCGACGTCGAGCAGTTGAAGTTCGAACCGAACAGTCCTTTGATGATGCATGCCGTAGCCTATCGTACTGACCTGTTGCGTCAGATGCACTATCGGCAGACCGAAGGCATCTTCTACACCGACCAGGAGTGGACATTCATGCCCGTCAGCCGGGTCAGTCGCATCTGGTATTTTCCCCACACATTATACATTTATCGGGTCGGGCGTGATGGGCAGACCGTCGATATCCGCGTATGGGTACGTCATGCCGAACAGGAGATTGTTGGATTGAAGAAAATGACAGATTTCTATAATGGTCTTCGCTCCGACAGCTCTCCTGCTCTACGCAGTTTTATGGAGTATCGTTTGTATTTTCGCATCGTGGCCATCTATAATCACATCTTTGTTCGCTCGTTTGGCGAAGTGGAAGACGTTTTGGTCAGCGATTTCGATAGCTACGTTGCCAACAGCCTACCCCAACTCTACCTGCCCGTCGAACACGACGTCCGCTACCACGGGTTGAATGTCATTGGCCTATGGCGGAGGCATCCTTGGCTCTATCGGGTCTATCTCCGTATCCGCAAGTTTGCCCACGGGCTGTTCAAGTAGAGGTTAGAAGGTTGTAAACTACTTTTCGCGCATGAAGATGTTGATGGGCGTTCCCGAGAAGTCCCACTTTTCGCGAATCTTGTTCTCCAGATAGCGGCGATAGGGATCCTTCACCCACTGAGGCAGGTTGCAGAAGAAGGCAAACGAGGGAACGTTGGGCGCCGAAACTACCGTTTCCGGGTTTTTCTCGTCGGTGGTCGAAGTGGTGGCCTTCAGCTGGGTCACATATTTGATTTTGATATACTTGCCCTTATTGTTCGGTGGAGGATAGGCACCAATCACTTCCTGCATGTACTCATTCAGTTCGGAAGTCTTGACCACGCGGTGGCGATTTTCATACACATGAGTGGCTGTCTCAATCACCTTATAGATACGCTGCTTCGTTACTGCCGAAGCGAAGATGATTGGGAAATCGACGAACGGAGCAAAACGGGCACGAATAGCCTCCTCCATGCAGCGAACTGATTCTTTCGACTTGTCGGCCATAATGTCCCATTTGTTCACACAGACTACAAGACCTTTCCGGTTGCGTTCAATCAGCTGGAAAATGTTCATGTCCTGGGCCTCGATACCGCGTGTAGCGTCAATCAGGAGAATGCAGACGTCGGAATTCTCGATAGCACGAATGGAACGAAGCACGGAATAATATTCGATGTCTTCGTTTACCTTGCTCTTCTTACGAATACCTGCAGTATCGACAAGATAGAAGTTGAAGCCGAATTTGTCGTACTTGGTGTAGATGCTGTCACGTGTGGTACCTGCAATATCCGTGACGATGTGGCGTTCTTCGCCCATAAAAGCATTGAGCAGCGAGCTCTTGCCGGCATTAGGACGGCCTACAATAGCGAACTTGGGTAAATCTTCAAGATCCTCGTTATCATCTTTCTTGAAGCGTTTGACGACTTCGTCGAGTAAGTCTCCCGTTCCAGAACCATTGGCTGAAGAGATGATGAAAGGATCTCCCAAACCGAAGGAATAGAATTCAGCGGCGTAGGCGTGTTGGTCGTATGCGTCAGCCTTATTTGCCACAACAATAACTTCTTTGCCCGACTTGCGAAGCATGTGGGCGATGCTGTCATCGAGGTCTGTGATTCCGTTGCGGATATCGACAAGAAAGAGGATTACATCAGCCTCCTCAATGGCGATTTCGACCTGTTTGTTGATTTCATCTTCAAAGATGTCCTCCGAGTTGATCACCCAGCCTCCGGTATCGACCAGAGAAAACTCACGTCCATTCCATACACTGTGACCATATTGGCGGTCGCGCGTGGTTCCTGCGGTGTCGCTCACGATGGCAGTACGACTCTCCGTCAGGCGATTGAAAAGGGTCGATTTTCCCACATTGGGCCGACCCACGATTGCTACTAAGTTTCCCATTTCATTTTATAGTTTAATAATGAATATAATTTTTCGTGACTCCAGCCTTGTTTTTGCGTTGGGAGGTTTCCGACTTATGCGACCCTCTCGGTCGTTCGGTCAGCCTCTCATGCCATGGGTAAGGTTTCCGAAGCACGAAAGTAATGCTATGACGGGTGCAAAGATAGTGAATTTCAGCAACGTGACAAAATTTTAGGCCAATTTTTGCTCAAAAACGGCTCCGTCAGGGCACAAATGCAACATCCACATAGTTGTCCAGACGCTGGCAGACGTGTGAAGAGAAACGCTTTGCGAGGTCTATGATTCCCATTAAGCCTGCACAGTCGTCCAACGTGGGAGTCGTCAGATTGCCCCTTAGATAATTGTATTTGATTAAGCCATAGATAAAACCGGCATTGAAGTTGTCGCCAGCACCGATGGTCGATACTACTCGATCGAGTTGTCCAGCAGGAACATGTTTCTCGATGAAAGAGTCTGATTTGCTGGCATCTGGCGCGAAAACTCGAATGGAACGTGGCCCATCGGTGCAGATGAAGAGCTGGCAGTGGGGTCGAATATGTTTGACATAGACATCGTGCGGATTTGTCGTCCTGTAGAGATAGCCGAAATCTTCAGCTGAGCCACGAACCACGGTAGCCATACGAAGATTCTCAATCAAGTTGTCTTGGATGGCAGGAATGTCCTTGATGTGGCTCTTGCGGAAATTAATGTCATAGTAAAGAACAGCTCCGGCATCATGCGCTTCCTTCAACAGCGATTTTGTGTGGCATCGGATGACAGGATTAACCGCAAAGAACGAACCGAAGAGAACCACATCGTCTGGCGTGAACTGAACCTTCGACAATTTGGTGTTGTTTAGTTGGGCCGAGGCATGATCCTTGTAGAATTCGTAGTCAGCATTCCGTTCTTTGTCGAGAAAGGCCAGTGAGAGGTGGCTTTGCGTACCGGGATTGATGGTCACCAAATCGGTCAAAACGTGGTTTTGATGCATGAATGAGGTGATGATATGACCGACGTGGTCATCACCTGTTTCCGTTATCATTTTCACTTTGGGGGCATTCGTTTCCCCTTTGAAAACTCTGCCCAGGCTGATCATCGCATTGAATGTCGATCCTCCGGGGACTGCACGTTGCGGTTGGTCATCGGTGAAGATGATGTCCAGAACCGTTTCGCCTATACCTATGATATTTCGCATCCTTTTTTCGTGCAAAGGTAATGGAAATATTTGAAACAAGCAAATGGGTTCGTCAGTTTTTTCATTGGAACACGAAGAAAATGGAAATGAGGCCTATAAATGTAATCGAAAACATCATTTTTGCTTTTATTTCTTCGAATAATTTGGAGTGAAAGGTTTTTATCGCTATCTTTGTGGCCGAAAAAGGTTGTTTAATAAATAACAATTGACAAATAACAATTTGACTGTGCCTCCAATTCGTTTTGCGATTATCGACAACAATATCCTGGCATGCCTCGGGCTTCAACAGGTGTTAAGCAAGCTGCTGCCTCCCATGGCGGAGGTTGTGGTGTGCGAATCGTTTGACGTACTCATCAACCAGGAAAATCCGGAATTCCAGCATTTCTTTGTTTCTTCGAGCGTCTATTTTGAGCATGTGCAGTTTTTTCGTAACCACCCTCACAAGAGTATTGTGCTGGTAGCGGGCTGCATGAGCATCCATGGGGTCTTTACGCTCAACGTCTGTCAGAGCGAAGAGGCGCTGATGCGTGATATGGTGACGCTGCAGAGCCGGGGACATGGCATGCGCTATCTGATGGAGAGATCGGCTGGTACAGGCAGCCAGGTGCTTTCGGCACGCGAGATCGAGGTAGCTGTCCTGCTCAGCAAGGGATATATCAACAAGGAGATTGCCGACCAGCTGCAGATCAGCATCACTACGGTGATTTCGCATCGCAAGAATATTATGGAGAAACTCAATGCTCGCTCCTTGGCTGACGTCATCGTCTATTCGCTGGTCAACGGGTTTGTAAGCATTGGGGATCTTAATCCGTCGTTCGCCTGACCGTACATTATCCTCATAATTGAGGATACAATTCCTCACAAATAAGGATTGTCCGTTTCGGAAAATAGCCGTATCTTTGCACCCGTAAAAATGCAAAGTTATGGCTATTTTTTTATGCCTCCTGTCAATGTGTCTTGCCTCTCTGCTGATTCCGTCTGAGGTGTTGACAACAGAACCCGACTCCTCGCGCGTGGTTCAGCTTCAGGGCGTGGAAGTCGTCTCTTTCAAGGAGAACGGCCGACTGCGTCAGCAGCCCTCTTCTGTGACGCTCATCACCCATAGCCAGATGGAGGAGGCACATATTACCTCGTTGAAGGCGGCCAGTGCTCGTGTGCCCAATCTCTTCATCCCCGACTATGGCAGCCGTCTCACCAGCGCCATCTATATTCGTGGCATCGGCTCTCGTATCAATACGCCAGCCGTGGGCCTTTACGTCGATAATGTGCCCTATATCGACAAGAGTGCCTTCGACTTCAATTTCTACGACATCGAGAGCATCGACATCCTACGTGGTCCGCAAGGTACGCTGTATGGTCGCAATACGATGGGAGGTCTGGTGCGTGTGCATACCCGGAATCCCTTCCATTATCAGGGAACAGATCTGAAGTTGGGCTATGCTACGGGGGACAACCACCGCAGTATTGCGTTGACGCATTATCATCGTCCGGCCGACTGCTTTGCCTTTTCGGCTGGCGGGTATTACGAGGGAGGTGATGGTTTCTTCGAAAATGATTTGACGGACAAGCGTATCGATGACATCCAGGGAGGAGGTGGCCGCATCCATGCCATCTGGCTTCCTGCAGATGCCTGGACTCTCGATTTGAGTCTGAGTTACGACTACTCCGACGAGGGCGCTTATCCCTATTATTATAGGGGCAGCGTTACGCAGCCGGAACCTTATCCGGACTGGATAGGCAAAATCTCAAACAACCGCAAGCACAACTATCGACGTGGAGTCTTTCATGTCGGCATGAATCTGGAGTATCGGGCAGACCATTGGCAGATGAATGCCATCACGGGCTACCAGTATCTCAATGACCGCCTGTTGCTGGACCAGGACTTTATGTCGTTCGATAACTACACCCTGGAGCAGCGTCAGCGTATCCATACTTTGACCGAAGAGATTACTTTCAAGAATCTCAATGCCGAGCGCTGGGAGTGGGTGACGGGTGTCAATCTGATGGTTCAGGGGCTTCGTACGACGGGTCCTGTGACGTTCTATGGCGACGGATTGCGTTGGTTGGAAGGCAACATCAACACGGTGATGCCTACTATCGATCGTATCCCGATGCTGCAGATGATGGGATTTACGGGTATGCTTGTCAACTTTCGTGGCGACGACTTGTTGATGGATGGCACCTACGAGACTCCTTCGTTTGGAGCTGCGCTTTTCCATCAGTCCACCTATCATTTCGGCGATCACCTTTCGGCCATCCTGGGCCTGCGTCTTGACTACGAGCATCAGCAGATGGACTACCATTCGCCGGCCGACGTGGATTATGGTTTTCGGATGCCCAATACCGGCAACGAGAAGATGGCCGTCGATCTGCAGGACCTCACGTCCCGCATCCTCTATGATGGTGTGCTCAAGGATGACCATTTCAGAGTCTTGCCAAAGTTCGCCTTGAAATATGAGATGGATGCCGACAACAACGTCTATACCTCTCTGTCGATGGGACAACGCTCGGGCGGCTATAACCTGCAGATGTTCTCCGATTTGCTGCAGGGAGCTCTCCGTGTCGATATGATGGATGGCATCAAGGAAGGTGTGGGCGGATATCTTGACTATTTGGCCGAGACCAATCCCGTGATGCCGAAATACATTCCCGATCCTGACAGTCCGGGCGAGATGGTGTATTTGCCGGATTTTGTGCGCCGTGTGATGGGGCAGAACATGCCGCAGTTCGAGATTCCATCGACCCGTCAGGTGGTCTATCGCCCCGAGTATTCGTGGAACTTCGAACTTGGCACGCATCTCACCCTGCTTGACTACAAGTTGAGCCTCGATGCAGCTCTTTTCTATAATCGCATCTACGACCAGCAGATCAGCCGCTTTGCGCCCACGGGTCTCGGTCGCATGATGGTAAATGCAGGCAAGAGCCAGAGCTGTGGCGGCGAATTGGCGATGCGCTTCTGTCCCAACAGCCATCTGACATTCTCGGGCAACTATGGCTACACGCATTCTTCCTTTTTGGACTATGATGCCGGGGATGGACACGACTATACGGACAACCTCGTGCCTTTTGTCCCGGCTCACACCTTCCTGGTGGATGCTGCCTATACCTGGTTCCTCGGCGAAAACTATTTGATGAAGAGCATTGCCCTGGGTGCTAATTATGCTGGAACAGGACGCATCTATTGGACCGAAGACAATCGTGTCAGCCAGCCATTCTATGCACAGCTTGGTGCTCGATTGGGGCTTTCCTTCGAACATCTCAACGTGCAGATATGGGGCAGGAACCTGACTGACGACAAGAGCTGCACCTTCTATTTCGAGAGTGCAGGTCGCTGTTTCGAACAATATTGCAAGCCACTGCAGGTGGGCATCGATTTGAATTTTCATTTTTAATTCCCTTTATAATTTATCAAAACATGAAGAAGATTTTATCTTTATTTGCTGGAGTAATGATGTGTGCCGCCACAATGGCGCAGCATGCTGGTCCAATGGCCTTTGCCGGGCCATCTCGTTTTGGCGTAGAAGCTATGGATGCATGGCAGGATAACGAGTGCGATACCCTTCGCCTGCAGTTGAATGGCACCACCGATGCCGATATCATCATGCCGGCAATGACCTACACGGTGATGGGACTTACCATTCCTTCCTACACCATCCATGGCGCAACGTTCTCGTTCGATGCGGCAACACGAAATGTCGTCTTTGACGAACAGACCTATAGCGAGACAATCATGGTAGGCGATGTCGAAAAGAAAATCACTGGCTATTCGCTGACAGCCAGTTACAATCATAGCGACAAGACCTTCAGCCTTTCCACCCGATTGTCTTACGGCAACATGCCCGTGCAGGTGACCTACATCATCGAGCAGGCTGCCTATGTCACCTCGACCAGCGGCATTGACGAAGTGAATGCCTCGCAGCAGCATCAGCAGGTGTTCGACCTGAGCGGACACAGGGTCGTTGAACCAGAGGCCGGTCATTTCTATCTCATCAACGGCAAGAAAACCTATTTCACCAGGTAACTGCTGGGATATAGAATTAGCGAGGGTGTGTCTCGAGTCATATTCATTGACTCCTGACACACCTTTTTTTTATTCTTTGGGCGGGATTTCTTCAAAAAACATAAGAAGTACTCATGGCAGCGATATGCTGAGCCTTCCTATCGGATTGCCGATGGTAAGATGGCCTGGGTGCAAAAAATGCCTCATTTTCAGTATTTTTTACGCTGAAGATTTGGAGAATAATGAAATAATAACTATCTTTGCGGCACACATCCCGAATAATCGAAAGCAAAAGCATGAAAAGTTTAATCACATTGGGCATAGCCTTTATTGTATTGGCTTTCATCGGGTGCCTGTCCTTGGGATTGCAGGCACAAGAGGTCGTGTTCAGTGAGGCTCAACCATTCCACGACGAGGCTTTCACCTTGTCGCTTGCTTCGTCGATGCCCGGCTTTGACGTATATTATACTCTGGATGGCACACGACCTACGCGTGCCAATGCTGTGCGTTATGTCGAGCCCATTACGATTGGAACCACCACACCCGTCAGCGCAGTCTGCGTCGATGCAAACGATTCGAAAGGACCCATTGCCACGCGCACCTTCATCTTCCTGCACGATGTCTGCCGTCAGCCCGCCTCACCCCAGGGTTATCCCAACATCTGGAGCAAGAAGGATGCCAGCAGTTATTGGGCGGCCGACTATGCCATGGATACGACAATTACGTTGGGCGAGACGTATGGCCCGCTGATGGATAGTGCCCTGCTTTCGTTACCCACCGTCTGCCTGGTCACCAATATTGACTATCTGTTTTCGCAGTCGGAAGACCCCGAGACGGGCGGCATCTACGTCCATACGGGCAAGGATCTCTCCAAGCTGGGTGATGGCTGGGAACGTCCTGCGTCAATCGAGTATTACGATCCTCAGATGGGCAGGTCCTTCCAGCGAAACTGCGGCCTGCTGCTGCATGGCGGAAACAGCCGAAACCCGCAGAACACGCCGAAACATTCGTTCCGTGTCTCATTTCGAAAGGAATATGGAGCAGGGAAGCTGAAGTTTGACCTCTTCGAGCAGAAAGATGCGGTGATGCAATTCGACCATCTCATCCTGCGTGCGGGATACAATTATACGTGGCTGAAGAATGGTAGTGCAAGCCTATATCCGCAGAACATCATTCAGCGGACGAATGCACAATATATTCTGGACTCTTGGGCAAAGGAAGCACACCGGGCGATGGGAAATCTTTCTACCCACCGTCGTTTTGCGCATCTTTATGTGAATGGACTCTATTGGGGACTTTACGAACTATGCGAAAAGATCAACGACAACTTTGCAAGCGACTATCTGGGTGGCGTGGATGAGGATTACGCCGTGGTGGATGTG
>JAEEUA010000115.1 GCA_016286775.1 Bacteroidales bacterium | reverse complement strand
CATGGCCAGCAGGCGATGGCTGGCACAGCGCTTCAGGGGCTCGCTCCACTCGAAGTAGTCGCGGAACTTCTGGGCAGCCAGTTCCTCGGCCTCGCTCAGCGCCTTCGTGCTCTTCACGCGCTTCGACGTGATGACGGCATCGAACTGGAAGTTGCGGCGCACCGTGTTGCGGGCAGCCTCGTCTTCGGCAATCCGTTCGGCAATGATGTCCTGCGCACCCTTCAGGGCGTCGTCCGGCGTAGTCACCCCCTTCTCGGCATCGACATACTGCGCCAGCTCGTACTCGACGTCGGCAGTCGTCGCGGGCCGCTGCTTCACGTCGCCCGCCTGCGACAGCAGGTAGAGCGCCAGCGGTTCCAGGCCCTTCTCGCGGGCCACCATGGCACGCGTGCGGCGCTTCGGCTTGTAGGGCAGGTAGATGTCCTCCAGTTCGGTGGCATTCCAGCAGTTGTCGATGCGCTGGTGCAGCGCGTCGGTCAGCTTGCCCTGCTCCTCGATGGTCGAAAGGATGGTGACCTTGCGTTTCTGCAGCTCGCCCAGCTTCTCGTACTGGTCAAAGATCGAGGCAATCTGCACCTCGTCGAGCGAACCGGTTGCCTCCTTGCGGTAGCGGCTGATGAAGGGTATGGTGCAGCCCGACTCCAGCAGATCGAGCGTAGCCTTCACCTGCGGCTCGGAAATGCCGAGCGCCTTCGAAATCAGCGATGGGAAAATGTCAAGCATATTTTGTTTTTTGGTTTTTTTGGTTTTTGGTTTTGTTTTTTTGGTTTTTCGGCGTCGTTATTCCGATATCCCGATATCCCGGTATTCCGGTATTCCGGTATCCCGTTATTCCGGTATTCCGAAATCCCGATATTCCGAAATCCCGATATTCCGGTATCCCGAAATCCCGAAATCCCGAAATCCCGAAACCCCGAAATCCCGAAACCCCGAAATTTATCCTTCGCCCCTCCGTCCGATGCTACTCGGCAGAATTCCATACCGCCGCTTCATCACCTTGCCGAAATACTTCGGGTCGGCAAATCCGCACATCATCGCCACCTCGCGCACCTTCAGCCCCCGCTCCAGCAGCGCGACTGCATGCTTCAGGCGAAGGTCCAGGATGAAGTGGGCAGGCGTCATGTCAAATTCGCGATGCACCAGCGAATAGAGGCCCGTCCGACTGGTCCCGAGCCCTTCGGCCATCGTCTCGACGCTCAGCCGTTCGTCCGAGATGTGTTCCACCACGTAGTCGCGGAGGGCGGCCCCCACCTCCTCGTCCGGCAGACTGGTGATGGGCACGGGCTTGTCCTTCTTCTGCCCTGCGGCCACCTTCTGGGGGATGATCTTCCTGCGTCGCGGCCTGTCTGCCTTCTCGGGCGTAGGCTTCTCGGCCGTCGGCTTCTCCAGCGCGGGCGTCGTTTCGGGCGCAGGCTTCTCGTCCGCAGCCTTCTCAAGCGCGGGCGTCGTTTCGACGACCTCGGGGCCAGGGACTTCCTTCGTATCCCGGTCGTCCGGCTTCTGCGGCTCGGCGGGCGGCGAAGGCTCCTTGTCGTCCTCCTCCTTGCGGAACAGACGGGTGAATCGCGAGGCAACCGATTCGAAGAGAGTGGGTTTCTTTTTTCCGATTTCTTTCATGTAGTTCGTGGCGTGGATTGCTAATCTTGTGTTTTTGGAGAAATTTGGGGACAAAAGTAGTAAAAAATCGTATATGTTGAACATTTTTACCCCCTTTTTTCAATATATTTTTTAAAAATGTATCAAAAAATTTGTATTTTTCGTTTTTCTTTTCTATTTTTGCCCCATCTTCTTGCACAATTCTATATCGTCTGTCCCTTCGATAAACCACATTTTTAATCACTATAATACTAACCACTCAAATCGTTTATGCTTATGAAGAAGATTTTGACTTCCGTATTAGCACTCCTTGTGGCAGCCGCTGCAGGCGCACAGTCGTGGGACGGCACCGCCGGAACCGCCACGTGGACTGTCGGCGACGAGAACTCTGCCACCCTGACGGCCGAAATCGCCGACGCCGTCCTTGAGACCAGTTTGAAGGTGGGCACCGACCTCACCGTCACCACCTACGACGCTACCAGCAACGGCGGCGGAACCATGGCCACCTATCAGCCCGCCACGAGCGATGCCGGCTGCGTCGAGACTGACATGGTGGAATACACCGTCAAGATGAAGAAGGGCATCACCTTCACCCCCACAGGCGTGCTGTTCGACGCCGTCAAGCAGGGCACCGACAATGCCTACTTCTCCTGGTCGTATGTCTGCGACGAGGTCGAGAGCGAGATTGTCGCCTATTCCGACCCCAAGACACAGATCCTGCGCAACAACAACGGCAACGCCGATGTGGCTTCCCTCACCCACGACGAGGCCATCACCGCCGAGGCCTGCCGCACCTTCAAGCTGCGCTTCTACATCTCGAATGTAGCCAACAACAAGAAGATGTCGATCGGCAACATCCGCATCAACGGCACCGTGAGCGGCAAGGAGGAAGGACGCGCCTTCACCGACTTCAAGGTTGACTTCCGCTCCGATCCCTACACCGTCCTCGCTCCCGAGGCAGGTCTGCCCGAAGGCGTCAGCATCACCGGCACCTGGCACGACTCGCAGCACGGCTATTCCAACGCCGTCGTTACCGTGCCTGTCGATGGCCCCGTACGCTTCACCATCGGCGGCTGCGGCTATAGCAACCAGGCCACCGTGGCCGATGCCGAGGGCAATACCCTGGCTACGCTCGACACCCGCGCTGCCGGCTGCGACACCAACACCAGCTTCGACCACTTCGTGACATGGACCTACAACAGCGAGGAGCCCGCCACCCTCACCCTCAACCTGGGTGCCTACTGCCCGTTCCTCTATGCCGAGGCCTGCGAGCTCATCCCCATCTGCACCGTTCGCTACTACGACGTCGATGGCAAGACCATCATCGGTGAGGAGGAAGTCGAGGGCGGCTCTGCCCTGAAGTTCGCCTATGGCGCCGAGAACGTCACCGTAGCCGACGGCTACAAGTTCCGCGGCTGGTTCAACTCCACCCAGTCCAGCGCCGTCAAGATCGTCGAGGGTGTTTCCGTCCAGGAGAACCTCAACCTCTACGCCAAGGCCACCGAGATCGAAGTGCCCACCAACACCTCGCGCTACATCTACGAGCTCAACAAGGTGAACTTCTACATCGAGGACCACGAGGCCATCTGGAACAACGGAGGCTCGTTCCACGACTCGCAGCACGGCTGGGCATTCAGTGCAGGCAACAGCCTCTCCATCGCCGTAGCCGGCAAGGCCATCGTCAGCGTCGGCAACTGCCGCTATTCGGCTGAAGGCGCCGAAGCCACCGTCACCAACGAAGCCGGCGAGACCGTTGCCACCTTCCCCGTACAGGTCGAGAACGATGGCGCAGAAGCCACCTTCCAGTACGACAGCGACAAGGCCGACGTCCTCACCATCACCTTCGGCGGCACCGCCTACATCCACAAGGTGACCGTCTATAACGTGGTTGACTTCGTGCAGTTCGACGAGGCCACCGGCTACTACTTCATCCCTGCCAACGATGCCAACAGCTTCCTCATCGCCCTCGCTTCGGCCAACGGAACCGGCAACGCCAAGATCTTCCTGCCCAACGGCCGTTACGACCTCGGTGACCTCACCCTCACCCAGATCTCGGGCAACAACATCTCGATCATCGGCGAATCGATGGAGGGCACCGTCCTCGTCAATGCACCCGCTGTCGAGAACGAGGGCATCGGCACCACCGCCACCCTGCTCAACACCTCCGAGAACCTCTATCTCCAGGACCTCACCATCCAGAACGCCCTCGAGTACTACAAGTCGGGTAGCGCAGGCCGCGCCGTCTGCCTCCAGGACAAGGGTGCCAACACCATCCAGAAGAACGTCCGCATGCTCTCCTACCAGGACACCTACTACAGCAACCGGGCCAGCAACCGCTACTGGGAGGATTCCGAGATCCACGGCACCGTCGATTACCTCTGTGGCGACGGCAACGTAGTCTTCAACCGCGTAGCCCTCGTCAACGAGAGCCGCACCGTCGATCCGGGCAACGGTGACGACGTCATCGCAGCACCCAACTGCACCGCCACCACCGCCGAGCGCACCAACTACGGCTACGTCTTCCGCGACTGCACCGTCAAGAGCAACTGCAAGCAGTTCACCTTCGCCCGCTCGTGGGGCGGCGAATCCACCTGCTACTGGATCAACACCCAGGTGCTCGACAACTCGCTCGCCGAAAGCCGCTGGACCGCCGCAGGCATGAACATTGCCGCCTACTGCTTCAAGGAGTACAACACCACCGATGCCGAAGGCAATGTCACCACGCCCGCTTCGAACGTGGTCAACTTCACCCACAACACCGGCAACCGTGAGTACGAGACCGTCCTCACCGCCGAGGAGGCAGCAGCCCTCACCACCGACAACATCTTCGGCGACTGGAAGCCCGAGCAATATACCGCCCAGTTCGACGCTGTCGATTTCTTCACCGATGGCGAAACCCTCATCTGGGCTCCTGTAGAAGGCGCACCGGCTTATGCTATCGTGAAGGACGGCGCTATCGCTGCTATTCTCGATGCCAATGCCACCAGCTACACCATGGAGGAGGAAGGAACCTATGAACTCCGCGTCGCCAACCTGCGTGGTGGCTTCGGCGCTCCCGCTGCTCCCAAGGATCTAGTAAGCATCGAAAGCGTTGAGGTCGCTCCCACTACCACAGGCGTCACCTATAATCTGTTTGGCCAGCGCGTCAACGGCGCCAAGGGCATCTGCATCGTCGATGGCAAGAAGGTAGTGAAGTAAGTTCCATTTGCATAAATATCCGCATTTTCTACCGCAACTCCCGCAAGGAAGTTGCGGTTTTTGCATCTTATATGCAGTATTTTTGCGAACAAAGGAAGCATCTATAGGTTGCAAATAGCCACGTTTTTGCGATTTTTTGAACAAAAATCAACAATTTTCGTCAAAATTACGATTATTTGCGCGAAAAATTTGGAGCAAACGAAAATATGCTTTATCTTTGCACCGCCAAAATTCAAGTAGAGTTTTATTTATTAAAAGGTATTGTATAATAACTGAAAAAAATTGTAAAGTCTATGGATTCTAAAAAAGTTCTTGAGGATCTGAAACGCAGATTTCCGAACGAGCCCGAGTATCACCAGGCCGTCGAAGAAGTACTTTCCACCATTGAGGATGCCTACAACAAGCACCCCGAGTTCGACAAGGTGAACCTGATTGAGCGTCTCTGCATCCCCGATCGCATCTATCAGTTCCGCGTCACCTGGATGGACGACAAGGGCAACATCCAGACCAACATGGGCTACCGCGTACAGCACAACAACGCCATTGGCCCCTACAAGGGTGGTATCCGCTTCCACAAGTCGGTGAACCTCGGCATCCTGAAGTTCCTCGCCTTCGAGCAGACCTTCAAGAACTCGCTCACAACCCTCCCCATGGGCGGCGCCAAGGGCGGTTCCGACTTCTCTCCCCGTGGCAAGTCCAACGCCGAAGTAATGCGCTTCTGCCAGGCCTTCATGCTCGAGCTCACCCGTCACATCGGACCAGACCTCGACGTACCCGCCGGTGACATCGGCGTAGGTGGCCGTGAGGTAGGCTACATGTTCGGCGCCTACAAGAAATACACCCATCAGTTCCAGGGCGTGCTCACCGGCAAGGGCCTCGAGTTCGGCGGTTCGCTCATCCGTCCCGAAGCAACCGGCTACGGCAACGTCTATTTCCTCTGCGAGATGCTGAAGACCCGCGGCCTCGAGCTCAAGGGCAAGACCGTCCTCATCTCCGGTGCCGGCAACGTCGCACAATATACAGCCGAGAAGGTGCTCCAGCTCGGTGGCAAGGTGCTCACCATGTCCGATTCCGACGGCTACATCTACGATCCCGATGGAATCGATCGCGAGAAGCTCGACTACATCTTCGACCTCAAGCAGGTACAGCGCGGCCGTATCAAGGAGTATGTTGAGCAGTATCCAACAGCCAAGTACGTCGAGGGAAAGAAGCCCTGGTTCGAGAAGGCCGACATCGCCCTGCCATCAGCTACCCAGAACGAGATCAACGAGGAGGCAGCCAAGGCACTCGTAGCCAACGGTGTCATCGCCGTATCCGAAGGCGCCAACATGCCTTCTACTCCCGAAGCCATCAAGGTCTTCCAGCAGGCAAAGATCCTCTACTCTCCTGGCAAGGCAGCCAACGCCGGTGGCGTATCGGTATCCGGCCTCGAGATGTCGCAGAACTCCGAGCGTCTCTCCTGGACCAAGGAAGAAGTCGATGCCCGTCTGCACACCATCATGGAGACCATCCATGCCAACTGCGTGAAGTACGGCACCGAATCCGACGGCTACATCAACTACGTGAAGGGCGCCAATGTCGCCGGCTTCATGAAAGTTGCCAAAGCTATGATGGCTCAGGGCGTATTCTAATACGCCAATGCGTTTTCTAAATCGCAATTCTTCTCAGAAACTACACATCATATCTCGACGGCTGTCCCTACGGGCAGCCGTTTTTTTGCCATCGACTAATCGAAGACATCGCTGCAAAGATTGAGAAAAGGTTGAAAGAATAAAACAAAACAGCCACGAAAAACACATTTCCCTCCAATTATTTTGGAGATTACTGAAAAACATGCTATCTTTGCATCCAAAATTGGAAATCATCTGAACATAATTAACAACAAAGTGCTATTACACATCAGGAACTTGAAGTATGAAACCCACTGAAATTGATTCCTCGGAGATTGAAGAAGTATTTGTCCCTTCGGGGAATATTTCACTTGATAAATATATATCATTAGTAAAGGATCTCGAAAAATTAACTATTGATATCTATTCATTGGAAGAAAATGAGTCATTCAATATAATCTTCCTGTATGAACACAACTTGGTCGATAGGTTTATGACTATGGGCCGCATCCTATTTTCATACATCTATCAGGATGACATTTTCAAAATGGACATCTATAATTATTTGACATTGAAAGGTGCTTATGAAATGTATAATGATGTCTATTATCATCTTTCTCAGTATTTGGTAAAAGCATATGAAAAGATTGATACTATACAGTATGACTATCTGTCGAAAGACAACGCATTTTTCATGGCGAACTATTTGTTAATCACGAACAATTCAGCAAAAAGTCTCTTAAATAAACACATCGTGTATGGAGACCAGATCAAACAATCTTATCGAAGTCAGTTAGATACAGCAATAGATTTGGTGTACAATTTTTATCAAAAATTGAACCTTAAAATTGATTTCAGGCACGGCGATGAATTGAAGGAGTTTATCGTCGATGGATTTCGCAATTACGTCAAGTCAAGCACGAATCGTATGCCTCAGAAACTTAAAATTTCAGTCCAAAAATTCAAATCCAACAGACTTGAACCGACATCAAAATCCCATTGGGCAATGCTGGCAGATGCAGACGATGAAGTGATCAGGAAATTTCTCAACGATGAACTGAATCCTGTAGATTCGCAGAAAAGCGCAAAAAACCCTTTGTGGAAGGAAGAGACAAAGAAAATGAAATCCTTGCTACGCATATTGAAATCGACATCCGATCCTGAAAATCTGTACGATTGGAATATTTTATTCCAAGAGGATGAATTGTTCGATCGTTATATGCATTTTAAATTTCTAATCATATTCTTCAACATTATTCACAAGCAGAACCTAGTCAAGTGTGAGATGTATGACGGTCTGAAGGAGCAATACCACAAGTTCATTTATGGCGATGAAGAAGATAAGATGGATACACCAGCTCCCGCTTTGCCAAAGGCAGAAAGTCTTGCTGCTGAACAAGAACAAATGGAACTAAAACCGTCTGCGGCACCTGAGGAGCATTATATTCATCAACAGATTGACGAAGACAAACTGATAGCATTCATTCGTAGTTATACGGATGGTCCCAGCAAGTCAAACTATTTCGTGAATAAGAGCCATTGGCTCTCCATCTATATTGTGCTGCACCAGAAGCTGAAGAAACTGGGTAATAGTTCCGTGTTCCTCTATAGATCCAGACCCAAGTTTGTGGAGTGGGTGAACACGAAGATAAAGCCACAAAGTGTGCCTTGCGATCAGGGTGCGCTTGACAATGCGCCCAAGTTTTTCCGCGACGAGAAGAATTACCCGTGGACCATCGAGGATTATTACAAGGCTGGCGGCACCCAAGAATCGACCTATAACAGTTATTCGATGGTGGCAGACTATTTCCAGAGAAATCTGATCGACAAGATAGATGAATTCTTTTCGTTTAGTTCTTGAGTTTTTATGCATTGAGTTATTGAGTTTGGTATTGAGTTTTTGCCGAATCAGCCCCTATATAGTTGTTTTTTCTCACTTTTTTTCGTAAATTTGCACTGCACTTCAGTAAAAGGCTGGATTGCAGTGCTTTTTAACTTCCAAAACTTGTCAAACAATGAAACAATTTTTTTTCGTCAAATGCAAAATCAATCTTGGGGCACCCATACCCCCCCAAGTATTTAAATATTCCTCTCCCCCTTTATAGGGGGGAGTAGAATATTATACTTAGGGTGGGGTTGGGCCCCTCGATTGACCCAGAAATTGACTGAAATTTTACGAAATTCCAACAACTCGACCAAGCATTGAGTTTTTTGAAAACAGCAAAGCAATGAAACATATCGTAGAAAGCGTGGAGGAAATGTACCACGCAATGGTACCCTTTGGGGAAGTGATCATCGATGCAGTGTTGGATGCGGTTCGCAAGACCAGGACACAAAGCGCGGGAGACATCGCCCTGCTCCTCGATGCCGACCGACGGCTCCTGAATGATGCATTCCTGCTGCTCACGGGAATGAACCTGAGTACGCTGATCATCGAGTGGCGAATGTTGCAAGCCAAGGATCTGCTCGACAACAAGAGCCTGTCGGTCCAGGAGGTGGCCTATCGCTGCGGCTTCAAGCGTCAGAAGAACCTCATCCTGGCATTCCGCCGACGATGGGGAACCACTCCGCAAGCGTACCGGACGGGCAAACTGCTTCGCAACAGCAATTACGTGGTCAACAAGGACTATCAAACGAGGAAACATGCACTCGACATCGCGAAGGAGCATCTATCGCAAACCAGCGAACAACAGTAGTTTTTTATCCCGAATTTGCGAATTAAAGAAAAGACATGGTTCTAAAAGTCAACATCTCATTTCCAACCGTCGCATGTCCCCTTACGTTCTCTGCAGGACATGCAACGATGGTGGCATATCCTCTAACGTCCGCGAAAGGACATGCAACAATGGCAGCATATCCCCCAACGTTCGCCAAAGGACATGCAACGAAGGCGGCATGTCCCCTAACGTTCGCGAAAGGACATGCAACGATGACAGCATTTCCCCTAACGTTCGCGAAAGGACATGCGACGACAGCAGCATGTCTCCCAACGTTTGCGAAAGGACATGCAACGATGGAGGCATGTCCCCCAACGTTCGCCAAAGGACATGCGACGATGGCAGCATATCCCCCAACGTTCGCGAAAGGACATGCAACGATGGCGGCATATCCCCCAACGTTCGCCAAAGGATATGAAACAATGGGAGCATGTCCCCCAACGTTCATTGAGGGACATGCGGCGATAAGTTCCTCGGTTCTATCCTATCAAGCTGTGCAGCTCACGCACATATTTGCCAACGTTGGGGAGGTTCGTGCCGAATACGCCGCGCCAATCGAGATTGGAGAAATTGGCATCGGAGAATAGGGTTTCGGGGGTTATGTCTCCATTCTCGCAGACATAGCCGATAATCTGGTTGATGTATTCGTCCTGCAGGACATTGAGTGGACTGTTGTCCAGGAACTGCGAGAACTTCTCTTTGGCCAGTTGCCTGTCCACACCGACGATGGAGCGAATAAAGGCTGCCACGCTGTCGCCACAGATCATCTCCTTGCGGTTGATATACTTCTCATACTCTTCCTTCGAACCCAACTCCTTCCAGCAGATGCGCTCCAGTTCGGCAATGTCGGCATCGGTAAGCTTTTCGAGGCGCTTGATCTTCTTGATGACGTCGAGGTCACGATGGTCGTTGAGGTAGTCGAGGATGCGGGTGTGGTAATCGGTTTCGAAGACGGGCTTCTTCACATCTGTCTTCTCCTCAAAAGTGTCGGAAATGTCAATGTAGAACCTTTCGTGCATCGAGCCCATGGCCACATAGACGATGTCTCTGAGCTCCTGACGAACCTTCTCTAACTTATCGAGCGAAGGTGATTTCCAGAAGGCAGGGTTGCTGATCTCCTCAATGGTGGGCATGTGGTCCTTGACGGCGGGAATCGTCGCCTTGCGCTTCAGCTTCTCGGCAATGCGCATCACCTTGTTCTTGCTGCGTGTGGCATCATAGTCGAGAAGCAGATACGAAAGCATGATGTTGAACATCAACGCGTCGAACATGCGGGCCTCGTTCTCGTTCTTCTCCTTGAAGAGGATGGGAGCAATCTTTTCCTTCAGTTCAAGGGCATCCAGTTCGGAGATGAAGACCCAGTTGTCCTTGTTCTTGAACTTGACTACGGTTTCCCAGACAATTCGTACCGAGGCGAACAGTTCATTGAGCTGGGCAACCTGGTCAAACAGTTCGTCCTTCAGCTGCTGGCAGAATGCCTTGGCAAACTCGTCGCTCTGATATTTCTGATGCTGGAGCGTGACGGCGACATCGAGCTTCAAGGCAAACAGGCGTTCGGTGAGCGAAATGGATGCCAATGGCTCCCTGCCGTTGCTCCCGCTGCCGAAATATTCGAAGTTCTCGCACCAATCGAAGATGTAGAACTCCGTCTTGTCGGTGCCGTCGGCAAAGATGTGTTCGCAAAGACGTGTACCACGGCCTACCATCTGGATATACTTGATCTTGCTATAGACGGGCTTGAAGAAAACGAGATTCAATATCTCAGGCACATCGATGCCCGTGTCGAGCATATCGACCGACACGGCAATCTGCGGCATCTTCGTACTTGTCTTGAAGTTGTCGATGATGTTCTGGGCATACTTCACGCTATAGTCAATCAGCTGACAGAAATCGCTGCCAAGGTGCGGATAGAGGGCATAGAAGCGATCGACGATGAGCTGGGCATGGTCGTGATTGTAGGCGAAGATGACCGTCTTGCCTATCAGGTCGCCATTCTGCACCTTCAATCCGTTCTTCATCAGGTCCTGC
>JAEEUA010000114.1 GCA_016286775.1 Bacteroidales bacterium | reverse complement strand
TATACACATTATTAAATTAAATATAGAATATGAAACTCCTTGAAGGAAAAGTAGCACTCATCACAGGTGCTGCCCGTGGCATTGGCAACGCCATTGCACACAAGTTCGCCACCGAAGGTGCCGACATCGCATTCACAGACCTTGCTCTCAACGAAGAGCATCTTGCCAACATCCATCGTGCTGCCGAAGAGATAGCAGCCCATGGTGTCAAGTGCATCGGTTATGCGTCGAATGCAGCCGATTTTGCAGAGACTGAGGCTGTTGTTGCCAAAATTAAGGAAGACTTTGGCCGCATTGATATTCTTGTCAACAATGCTGGTATCACCAAAGACGGGCTTATGCTCCGTATGTCGGAAGCCCAGTGGGATGCCGTCATCAACGTCAATCTCAAGTCCGCTTTCAACTTTATCCATGCCTGCTGTCCCATCATGCTTCGTCAGAAGGGTGGCTCCATCATCAATATGTCGTCGGTTGTCGGTGTTCACGGCAACGCCGGCCAGTGCAACTATTCGGCTTCGAAGGCCGGCATGATTGCCCTCGCCAAGTCCATCGCCCAGGAAATGGGTCCCAAGGGCATCCGCGCCAATGCTGTTGCTCCTGGCTTCATCGAGACGGCCATGACTGCCCAGCTTCCCCAGGCCGTACGCGACGAGTGGATGAAGAAGATCCCGCTGCGTCGTGGTGGCCAGACGGAAGATATTGCCAACGTTTGTCTCTTCCTCGCCAGTGACTTGTCAAGCTATGTCAGCGGTCAGGTTATCCAGATCGATGGCGGCATGAATATGTAAGAAAATCCCAATTAACAATTGACAATTAATAATTAACAATTAATTTTTTTGGTTAATTGGAAATAATCTACGAAGACAACCACATCCTCGCTGTCAGCAAGACCTGCCACGAGATTGTGCAGGGAGACAAGACCGGCGACGAACCATTGCCTGAGACGCTGAAACGCCTGATCAAGGAGCGCGATGCCAAGCCAGGCAATGTCTTCCTGGGTGTCACACACCGATTGGACCGCCCCACCACCGGGGTGGTCCTTTTCGCCAAGACCAGCAAGGCCCTCGAACGTCTCAACCGGATGTTCGCTAATGGTGAGGTGCACAAGACCTATTGGTGCATTGTCGATAATGTGTGGACGGGCGATGCCGGTTCGGACTCACACGCCACAAACCTGCCTCCTAAGGAACAGGACTTGACGAATTACCTGGTCCGTAACGAGAAACTGAATCGCTCGTTTGCCTACGATGCGCCCCGTCCAGGTTCGAAAGAGGCGCGTCTTCACTATTGTGTCAAGGCAATGACCGAACGGTATGCCTTGCTTGAGGTTCAGCTTTTTACGGGTCGTCATCATCAGATCCGGTGCCAGCTTTCCCACATCGGTCTGCCCATCAAGGGTGACTTGAAGTATGGCGCCCCTCGCTCCAATCCAGATGGAGGCATCTCTTTGCATGCTCGTCGGGCTCAGTTTGTACATCCTGTTTCCAAGCAGGAGATTTCCATCGTGGCTCCTGTCCCCGAGGACAATCTTTGGAAAGCACTTGCCGGCCAATTGACATAAGTGTCAGTTTTATATTCCTTTTTCCTTCGAAAAACGCTATTTATCCATAAATTTGGGCATTTTTTTTAAAAAGTTGCTCCAACTCTTGGTTTTCTTCTCAAAGATTATTATCTTTGCGCAAGAAAGTAAACTTGTTCGCATATCGAATAATCTAACAGCATTTTTCACTAACTAATAAATCTAACAAATTTCACTATGGCATTAATGGATCAACTCGTTGCCAAAGCCCAGGGCAATAAGCAGCGAATCGTCCTCGCAGAGGGCACCGAACCACGTACAATCCAGGCTGCAGATCGCATCCTTGGCGACGGTGTGGCAGACATCATCCTGATTGGTGCAAAGACAGAGATCGAAGCACTCGTCAAGGAGTATGGCCTCAAGAACATCGACAAGGCTACCATCGTGGAGCCTCTGAATAATCCTAAGGCACAGCAGTATGCTGACCTCCTCTTCAAGCTTCGCGAGAAGAAGGGCATGACCCCCGAAAAGGCTGCCGAACTCGTGAAGGATCCTCTTTATCTGGGTACCCTTATCATCAAGTCGGGTGAAGCTGATGGTCAGGTTGCAGGTGCACGCAATACCACAGGCGACGTGCTTCGTCCTGCTCTCCAGATCATCAAGACGGCTCCCGGCATCTCCTGCGTATCGGGTGCATTCATCATGATTATGGAGAATGAGGCTGCCAAGGCCTATGGCAAGGAGGGCATTCTGGTATTCGCAGACTGCGCCGTTACTCCTAATCCCGATGCCAAGCAGCTCGGTCAGATTGCCGTTTGCTCTGCCCAGACCGCTCACGACATTGCTGGTATCGAGACTCCTGTTGTCGGCATGCTTTCGTTCTCGACCAAGGGTTCGGCTAAGCATGAAATGGTTGACAAGGTTGTCGAGGCAACAGCAGTAGCCAAGGAGCTTGATCCCAACCTCCAGATTGATGGCGAACTGCAGGCCGATGCCGCTATTGTTCCCAGCGTAGGTGCCAGCAAGGCCAAGGGCAGCACGATTGCCGGTCATTGCAACACCCTCGTTTTCCCAAGCCTTGAGGCAGGCAACATCTGCTACAAGCTCGTTCAGCGTTTCACGGGTGGCACAGCTGTCGGTCCTATCCTTCAGGGCATCGCAGCTCCTGTCAACGACCTGTCGCGCGGCTGCAACGTCGATGAAGTTTATCAGACTATTGTCGTTACCTGCAACCAGGCCATCGGTGCCAAGGAGCGTGCCGCAGCCAAATGATAATTAACATTAAACGATTAACAATAAATATTTAACTTGGTAAATTAATGAAAATTCTTGTACTGAACTGCGGTTCTTCTTCCCTCAAGTATAAGGTATTCGACAACAAGAAAGTCATTGCCCAGGGTGGTGTCGAGAAGATTGGCCTGCCCGATTCATTCCTCAAGCTTACGGCTCCCGATGGTTCAAAGGTCGTTGTTGAGAACTTCATGCTCGAGCATACGGCTGCTGTGGAATTTGTCTTCAAGGAGCACCTGCTCAACCCGAAGTATGGCGTGCTGAAGTCGGCTAACGAGATTCAGGCCGTAGGTCACCGTGTGCTCCATGGCGGCATGAAGGTCACCGAATCGTGCCTCATCACCGATGAGGTCATCGACGTCATCAAGGAATGTGCAGTCCTTGGTCCTCTCCACAACCCTGCCAACCTCAAGGGCATCATGGCCGTGAAGGAGCTCCTTCCATCGGTTCCACAGGTTGCCGTCTTCGACACTGCGTTCCATCAGACCATGCCCGAGAAGGCCTTCATGTATGCCATTCCGCTCAGCATCTACAAGAAGTGGAGCGTGCGTCGCTATGGCTTCCACGGCACATCGCACCGTTTCGTCAGCAAGCGCACCATGGAGTACCTGGGTCTTGATCCCAAGAACTCGAAGATCATTGTTGCCCACATCGGCAATGGTGCTTCCATGTCGGCTGTAGTCAATGGCAAGTGCGTTGATACTTCGATGGGCCTCACTCCTTTGGAGGGACTCGTGATGGGTACCCGCTCCGGTGATATCGATGCAGCTGCTGTCACCTTCATCATGGAGAAGGAGGGACTTACTCCTGCCCAGATGGATACGTTCCTCAACAAGAAGTCCGGTATGCTTGGCCTCTGTGGTTCGAGCGACATGCGCGACGCCACTCTCAAGGCTTTGGATGGTGACGATGATGCCAAGCGTGCCCTGGAGGTTTACTACTACCGCGTCAAGAAGTATATCGGTGCATACGCTGCAGCCATGGGTGGTGTCGATGCCATCGCATTCACGGGTGGCGTGGGCGAGAACGACCGCCTCTTCCGCGCAGGTGTGCTTGAGGGACTGGAGTTCCTGGGCATCAAGCTCAATGCCGAGAAGAACAAGGAGGTGCGTGGCGAAGAGGCTATCATCTCTACCCCCGATTCCAAGGTTACTGTGGCTGTCGTTCCTACCGACGAGGAGCTCATGATTGCCACCGATACCCAGGAGATCGTCAGCGCACTTTAATGCTCTCTGTTTCGGTCTCGAAGTGAATCTTTTACTCCGATAAAATCAATGTCGAAGTGGCAAAACTGGCTGCTTCGACATTTTTTCGCCCCCGTGAAATTGTTTTTCTGAAAGAAAGTTTTCGGGATTCGGCAAAAAGTTGTATCTTTGCACCCGCTTTCGGCCAGTTTTGCGGCTTCTTTGACGAATGCCGGGCGAAGCAGGATGCAAGGCCTATGTCTGGGAACGCTACCAGTTATGCCTGCCGGTCCAATTCTTTTTTAGTTATAAACCACTTAATTGAATTTAGTCATTATGGCAGATTTGATGAAGATTGCTGAAGAGGCATTTGCCACAGGCAAGGAGCTTCCAGCATTCCAGAGCGGTGATACGATTACTGTTTCCTACAAGATTCGTGAGGGTAACAAGGAGCGTATCCAGCAGTACCGAGGCGTTGTGATCCGCATTTCGGGTCATGGTACCAAGAAGCGTTTTACTGTACGCAAGATTTCTGACGGCGTAGGTGTAGAGCGTATTTTCCCAATTGAGTCGCCTTTCATCGAGAAGGTTGAGATCAACAAGTACGGCAAGGTGCGTCGCGCCAAGCTTTACTATCTCCGCAACCTCCAGGGCAAGGCAGCACGCATCCGCGATCGCAAGGCTCCAGTTGCGAAATAAACAAACCGCTGAACAGACAACACAACGTGACACCCGGCTTTCTGCTGGGTGTTTTTTGTGCCAAAATCAATCCCCCGCCAGCATCGAGTGGCGGGGGATTGTTTGAATAATGATTATTACGGGATTAGCATCTATGATGCTTAGTCGTCAACTTCAATCACCTGGAAATTCTGATTGTACTCCAGTTCCAAACCATTGCTGAGTTTGACGCTGTAGCCGCGGCGGTCGCGTTCGATCTTGGTGATTTTTGCTCCAGGGAATGTGGCGTTCACATTGGCTGCAATCTGTGCAGGAATCAGTTCGGCAGGCACTTGGCTTGTCTTGCATTCGATGTCTCTCCAGTTGCCTTTCTTGTCGAACTCTACTTTTTCACCACTCTGGTACATCACTTTGTAGTCGTCCCTGTCGGCAGTAATTACCAGGGGAACTTTGTCCGAAAAGTTTTGCTTCAGCATGGTCTGGGCAGTAGCGGGCAGACGGTCGAAGGTGATCACTTGGTCGTTATCGGCCTGAAGATGAAGTGGGAGACAGATGGTCAGCACGAGTGCGAGGAGGAGGATAATAGACTTTTTCATAATGTTGTTGTATTTGATTGTTAATATAGAATTTTTGTTTTTGCTGGTGCAAAGATAGGGCATTTTTACATTATCCTCCAAATTATTTTGTAATTTTTTGCTATGTATATAACGTCACATCCCCAAAAAAGCGACAACGAAAGAGGATAGCCTTAGATTCTGTCGCACTGGGGAAGTAATTTTGTAAATAATTACACGAAGTTACGCTTCGGGAACAAACATCTGCCGATATTGAGCGGGTGTCATGCCAATCACTTCCTGTACTCGTCGCTGCAGGGTGCGGATGTTTCCGAGGCCGCATTCTTCGGCAATGGCAGCTATGGTCCACTGGGGCTTTTCGCGCAGCATACGCAAGGCGGCCAGCACACGCAGGTTGTCGATGTAGGCTTCCGGGGTACGATGGATGGACTGGTGGCGGAACAAACGTGTCAGACGTTCCTGGCTGATACCGAGCAGATGGGCAAGTTCCACCGCATTGAAGTCAGCCTTCAGGTGCGGGCGGTCGGCTTCGACGCGCAGTTCGATAAGGGCCATGAGTTGAGCATCGTCCTGCAGGTCGGCGTTGCGCTGGCGCTCCAGATTGCCTTGGAAGAGTTCGCGAGCCACATCGGCACGACGGCGTAGCTCCACATCCTCCTCCAGGCGTTCCGATAGGTCGAGGTTGCGGCTCACCAGTCGGATGATCTCGTCCTTCAATCGTTCGAGTTCCTGGCGAAGAGAAGCGTTTTCGGCTTGGAGCCGTTCGATTTCTTCTTTTGTCATAACATTTCGAAGAGAGTGGTGAAACCTGTTTCGTCGAACACTTGACGCAGGTCGTTGTTCAAACCTGTCAGATAGACATGGCTTCCCTTGGGGCGTGCAATCTTGATGAGACCCAGGAAGAGACGCAGACCGCTACTGGAGATATATTCCAGATTGGTGCAGTCGAGGATGATGTCCTTGCCTTCGCAGTCATAGAGCACGCGCATATCTTCCTCGGCTTGCGTCGAGGCTGCAGTGTCGAGCCGGCCTTCGAAGGCCATCACCAGATGTTGGTTCTCTTGTTTGAATGTTGTTTTCATATGCATTAAATATGTAACAATTAATAATTCACAATTATTTGTTGGTCACCCATTGCTATGGGCGAAGCTGCCTTCTGCCAATTCCTGTCAATTCCTGCTAACTATTCTTTTCCTTAAAGTGAGGATATTGCGATTGCCAAGGCGTTCGTAGTGGATGCTGTCCATATACCTTCGCATCAGGTGGATGCCCAGGCCGCCGATGCTTCGTTTTTCGACGGATAGCGTCGTGTCGGCTTCTGCTTGTTTGGTAGGGTCAAAAGGCTGTCCGTTGTCGGTGATGATGAAGTGCAGCCACTCCTTGTCGGCCGTTGCTTCAATCTGTACCTCGCCCTCGTTGCCATTCGGATAGGCATACTTCATTACATTGACTACGGCTTCTTCCAGGGCAAGATTGACCTGCATAGTGGCCGATGGACTCAATCCTGCAGTTTCACAAACACCTTCTATCCATTCGCTGAGGCGAGGTGTCTGGTTGATGTCGCAGGGCAGAGTGAGGATAAGCCGGGGCTTCCGTTGCGATGCCCTTTGTGTGTAGCGGATGGCCAGCATTGTCAGGTCGTCGCTTTGCTCGGTGTCACCCACGAAGTTGTGAATGGCCTCGGTCATTTGTCCGATGAGGACCTTTGGCGAAGCAGCTTGCTCCGATGCTTCGAAGCAGACCTTCTGCATCCGTTCGATTCCAAACTGCTCATGTTCCACGTTCTCGGCTTCAGTCAGTCCATCGGTGTAAAGGAAGATGGTCGAACCAGATTCAATGACCGTTTCCTGCACGGCGTAATCGAAGTCGAGCAGCGTGCCAATGGGAAGGTTGGGGGCGATGGGGAGTGTGTGCAGATTGATTATCGGGGCCTTATGGCCTGCATTTACGTAGCGCAGATTTCCTGTGGGGAGGTCAAGCACACCGATGAAGAGGGTGATGAACATATTGTATTCGTTGTCGCGCGCCATGGAGTCGTTCATCTGGGAGATGATGCTCTTTGGAGCCGTCTCGTGTTCCGATAGCATACGGAATGCTGAACGTGCCATTGCCATCACCAGTGCAGCAGGAACACTTTTCCCCGAAACATCGCCAATGCAGAAGAACAGTTTATCGTCACGCATGAAGAAGTCGTAGAAATCTCCCCCCACTTCACGTGCAGGCGTTAGCGAAGCGAATAGGTCCAGTTCCTCCCGTTCGGGGAAAGGCGGGAACGTCTTGGGCAGCATGGCCTGTTGGATGCGGCGAGCAATGGACAATTCATTGGCGATGCGTTCCTTTTCGTCACCGATGTCCTGCAGCCGCCGGATGTTACGAATGCTGCGGAACATGATGAAGGCCAGCAGTAGCAGACCGAGCACGTGGAGCAGGACGATGGGCTTCAGCGAGCGTTGTTGGTTATCGTAAAGCTGTGTGGCGAGAGCTGACAGTTCGTTCAGGGGCACGTCCGCACCGAGCACGGCAATAACATTTCCCTGTGGGTCGCGAACGGGTCGTGAATAAGTACACATCAGTATCACCTTGTAATTGCTCATGTAGGGTTCGCTCCAGAAGCCGTCGCCCTTCAGTCCTTCACTGTACCACGATCGTTTCGTGAAATCGAATTCGATATGCTGTTCTGTAGGAGTCCCCGTCTGGTCATCCTTGTAGATGTAGATGCCATCTGGCCGGCCATTGCTGCCCTTCGTTAGGCAATAGTCGAAACCCACTATCTCCACATGTTCTCTCAGGATCTGGGCAATATGGAGCCGAAGTGAATCCGTTGCATGGCAGGCCATGAGCCGTTCGATGGTGGGTAGCATTTGAGTAGTAGCATGCTCCACTTTCCGTTTCAGCTCGGCGGTATTGCCGGTTTCGCTCAGGTCACGTTGTGCCATCTCGGTCAGCTGTCGGGTGATGCTGCTTCGAGTCGAGAAATATTGCACGGCGGTGGTCAGTTCGAGCAGCAATGCTGCTACAACGAGTACTGCAATGCTACTCAAGTTGGTAGTCTGACGAGTGGTCTTCATTTCACCGGGATTCTATTATGGAATCATTTCCTTCTTGTTTCGGGTGCAAAGATAACTTTTTTTTTCTTAATTCAAACCCTTTAGGACAAAAAAATGATGAAAATGCACAAAAAATCAGCGATGAAAGAATTTTGTGCATCGATAATCAAAAAAAATGCGTATCTTTGCAGCATCATCCTTTATCAAATCATATATATATGAAAATTGTTGGACTGAGACTGTTGCTGATATTCGTTGCAGCGCTTGTCATCGCATCGTGTGGGAACAAAAAAGAGGAAGTGCGTCGCGAAGTCGTCCTTCAGACCAATCGAGGCGACATTGTTGTGCAACTCTTCAACGAGACGCCTCTTCATCGCGACAATTTCCTGCAGCATGTCCAGTCGGGCTATTACGATTCGCTTCTCTTCCATCGTGTCATCGCTGACTTTATGATCCAGTCGGGTGACAGCACCAGCCGACATGCCCAACCAGGTGCCTTCATCGCCGACGAGTCTGATATTGCCATGGTGCCTGCCGAATTCCGCTATCCTGCAATCTTCCACAAACGGGGCATGCTTGCTGCTGCCCGTACGAGCGATGATGTCAATCCAACCCAGTCCAGTTCGGCTGCGCAGTTCTACATCGTGTGGGGAAAGACTTACAACGACTCGCTGCTCAACAAGATTGACTCCACCATGTTCGAATGGACTCGTGGACGTCATCATATGGATTCCGTGGCACGTGCCTATTATCGGGAACATCCTGGTACACCTCATCTTGATGGCAGCTATACCATCTTCGGTCAGGTCATCTCGGGACTCAACGTGGTCGATTCCATCCAATGCAGTCCCACCGACGAGAACGATCGTCCCCTTGATGACATTCGTATCCTCAAGGCAATAGTTACTCTTTGAACCCTTCAGAACTTTTCTTAACCCCTCTTAACCCCCAAAATTATGGCACATAACTGCGAACACTGCAAGTTCCGCGCCCATTACGACGCAAAACCCAATTCATTGCTCGGCCGCTTCTGGCGCTGGCACATCAACTTCTGTCCCGGTTGGAAATCCTATTTCACCTCGCGTTCCGAAGAGGAGAAGGCAGAACTCCGTAAGAAATATCAGTTTGAGAAATACAAATAAACTTCTGCGGACACCTCTCCCTTCTCATTAATTCTCAACTACACACATTAACTCCCATGAAAATCTCTCAATCAACACCGTGCATCAGCGTCATCGTCCTGATGGCCATGATGCTGCTATGTACTTCTCATCTTGTCTCGGCACAGGAAGTTGTCCCAACCCGAGGCATCGGACTTTATCCTGGTGATCCTAATGAATATTTCGCCCCTTCGGGCTATATCGGTGTCTGCAACCCCTCCGGCACTCATTACAACATAGCACTCTATCGTGCAGCATGGGCATCTTCGACGCGCGATTACAATCACACCGCACATCTCGTCACCGATGGTATCATCGAGAAAGCCGATCCATCGATACTCACCGTATCTACACCCGTAGGCATCTTGCCACGACGCGAAGCTGAATGGACTATCGATGGTGGTCCCTTCTCACGTAACGTCCTGATGGGCAGTTCCACTTGGTTGCAGTACGATTGGAGTGGGGCCTTGCAGGTCAAGGCTGCCAATGTTCGACTGCAAGGTATGGTAGCCTACGACGACAAGGTGGCCACCCGTGGGTATGCCCTCCGTGTTCAGACATCTGACGATGGCGAGCATTGGCAGACCGTTGGCGAACAAGTAGGAACCGGCCTCCCTGGCACACTGCTTCATTACAAGCTCCATTCCGACCCCAACAAGCAGGAAGCGCAGGACTATCTGCCTGCCCGTGTGCTCGACGAACGGATTCCCCTCCAGGTGCCTGTTCAGACGCAACACGTTCGCTTGCTGCTCGAGATGGAAGGTGCTGCCCACTGGGATATCCGTGAGGTGCAGTTCCTCGATGCCAACCTGTCTCCCGTCGATGTCCTGCCTTCTACATGTTTCAGTAGCATGTGGATCAGCGAAGGGGGCGGAGAGCAGTGGCTCTACGTCGATTTGGGCATATCCCTGTACATCTGTCAAGTGAACTTCAATTGGTATCAGGCACCAGAGCAGGGATGTGTTGAGGTTTCCGACGATGCTATTTCATGGAGACGAGTGGCCGACTTGCCCGAGAACGTTTCTACAGGTCTTTCGACGATTTCTATCGACAGCCTGGAACTGCAGGCCCGTTATGTGCGCGTCTCGATGACCAAGGCGGGTCCAGCCGGATACTATGCGCTGAGAGAAATGGAGGTCCTCTCTGATTTGAGTAATGGTTTTGACCCTCATCCTGAAGCTGGCCTGCGCGAGGGTCGTTATTATTTGAGTGGCGGCAATTGGCAGTTGCAGCGAGCCTCGGAAGTGGAGGCCTGTGGCGAAGCCATTGCTGCGCCCGATTTCCATTGTACGGGTTGGATTCCTGCCACAGTGCCAGGCACGGTGCTTGCTTCCTATATTAATATAGGTGCAGTGCCTAATCCCAACTTTGCTGACAATGTCGATCAAATTTCCGAGTCATTCTTCCGTTCTAACTTCTGGTACAGGGATGTGTTCGATGTGCCTCAGGAGATGCTGGGAACCCAGCAATGGCTCAATTTCGATGGAATCAATTGGAAAGCCAACGTTTTTCTCAATGGTCAGAATTTAGGTAGCATCGAGGGTGCTTTCCAACGGGGGCGGTTCAATGTCACCGGTTTGCTTCGCGAAAAAGGCAATCATTTGGCTGTCGAGATCATGATGCCATGACGATCGCAAGCCTCGTAGAACGATTCGTCGCCTACTTGTCCCACCCAGTTGCGTATCATCGTGAAGTT
>JAEEUA010000113.1 GCA_016286775.1 Bacteroidales bacterium | reverse complement strand
CAGCAGAAGGTGTTGCAAAGTTGGGCGCCGCAGTAGGCGCAGGTCTCGCAGCTATTGGCGCAGGTCTTGGTATTGGTAGAATCGGCGGTCAGGCTATGGACGCTATGGCCCGTCAGCCAGAGGTGATGAACAAGCTGTTCACGAACATGATTGTGGCTGCTGCCCTTATCGAGGGTGTTGCCCTGTTCGCTGCCGTTATCGCATTCCTCTGCATCTAAACAACGAAAAATCCCACAGCGTATGGATTTATTGATTCCGAGTACTGGTCTGTTGTTCTGGATGACCATCACGTTTCTCGTGGTGTTCTTCCTGCTATGGAAGTTCGGCTTCCCCGTCATCACTTCGATGGTGAAGGAGCGTCAGGCTTTCATCGACGACTCACTGCGCAAGGCGCATGAGGCCAATGAGCGACTGGCCAATATACAGAAAGAAGGTGAATCCATCTTACAGGAGGCACGCGAAAAGCAGGCTCAGATTCTGAAAGAGGCTGCCGAGACACGCGATGCCATCGTAGAGAAAGCTCAGGACAAAGCTCGTCAGGAAGGTGCCCGTCTCTTGGATGATGCCCGTGTGGCCATCGAACAGGAGAAGAAGGCCGCCATTGCCGACATCCGCAAGCAAGTAGCTACGCTTAGTGTCGAGATTGCCGAGAAGGTTCTTCGTCAGAACCTGAAGGATGACAAGGCACAGATGGATCTCATCAACCGTATGCTGGATGAAGTTTCTACTGACAAATAAACAACTGAACGTATGGATATAGGAGTCATATCGGTTCGCTACGCCCGTGCTCTTCTGAAGAGTGCTACCGAGCAGCAGTTAGATGACGCTGTGTATCAGGAGATGCAGCTCTTGGCCAAGAGCTACATCGACGTGCCGCAGCTTCGTCAGACGATAGACAATCCGATGCTCTCGAAGGACAAGAAGGAAACGCTGCTGCTGACAGCTGTCGGTGGCGAGCCTACACCCTTGACCCGTGCCTTCATCGCCTTGGTGCTGAAGGAGGATCGTGAGCCGGTGATGCAGTTCATCGCCAATTCGTACGTCACGCTCTATCGTCAGCAGAAGAACGTCATCCGTGGACGCCTCATCACCGCTGCCCGCGTCAGCCCTGCTACCGAGCAGAAGATGCGCCAGATGGTGGAGAGTAAGACTAATGGAACTGTGGAGTTTGAGACCGAGGTGAACCCTGACATCATTGGCGGCTTCATCCTCGAATACGACACGTATCGCATGGATGCCAGCGTGAAGGCCAAGCTCAACACAATCCTCACACAGCTAAGAAAATAGGCGTCATAACGTCATACCGTTATAACGCAATAACGAAAAAATAGAAAAGAAATGTCAGATAAAATTAAACCAAGCGAAGTATCCCAGGTCCTGCTCGACCAGTTGAAGGGTATCTCCAGCGCCGAGAAGTTCGACGAGGTGGGCACTGTGCTCACCGTCAGCGACGGTGTGGCCCGTATCTACGGACTGCGCAATGCTGAGGCTAACGAGCTGCTGGAGTTCGAGAACGGGACTATGGCCATCGTGATGAACCTAGAGGAAGACAATGTCGGTTGTGTGCTTTTAGGTCCGACGTCGGGCATCAAGGAAGGACAGGTTGTGAAGCGCACCAAGCGCATCGCCTCCATCCGTGTGAACGACAATATGCTTGGCCGCGTCATCAATCCCTTGGGACAGGCCATCGACGGCAAGGGTGACATCGACCTGACGGGCGCTTTCGAAATGCCGCTGGACCGTAAGGCACCGGGCGTTATCTATCGTCAGCCTGTGAAGGAGCCGCTGCAGACAGGTCTGAAGGCTATCGACTCGATGATTCCTATCGGCCGCGGACAGCGTGAGCTGATTATCGGTGACCGTCAGACAGGTAAGACCGCCATTGCCGTTGATACCATCATCAACCAGAAGAGTTTCTACGAGGCAGGAAAGCCTGTGTATTGTATCTATGTGGCTATCGGTCAGAAAGCTTCTACGGTGGCAACATTGGTGCAGACGCTGAAGGAGCATGGGGCAATGCCTTATACTATTATCGTTTCTGCTACGGCTGCCGATCCCGCTGCCATGCAGTACTATGCTCCGTTTGCCGGTGCCGCCATCGGTGAATACTTCCGCGACCGTGGTCTGCCCGCACTCGTTGTTTACGACGATTTGTCAAAGCAGGCTGTTGCTTACCGTGAGGTGTCGCTTATCCTCCGTCGTCCTTCCGGACGTGAAGCCTATCCTGGCGATGTGTTCTACCTCCATTCTCGTCTGCTTGAGCGTGCCGCCAAGATGAACGAGCAGCAGGAAGTTGCCGAGCAGATGAACGATCTTCCGGAATGCATGAAAGGTCATGTGAAGGGTGGTGGCTCGCTTACGGCTCTGCCAATCATTGAAACACAGGCAGGCGACGTATCGGCTTATATCCCCACGAACGTGATTTCCATCACCGACGGTCAGATATTCCTTGAGTCTGATCTCTTCAACCAGGGCTTCCGTCCTGCTATTAATGTAGGTATCTCGGTGTCTCGTGTGGGTGGTTCGGCACAGATCAAGTCAATGAAGAAGGTGGCCGGAACGCTGAAAATCGACCAGGCTCAGTATCGTGAACTTGAGGCATTCTCGAAATTCTCAAGCGATATGGATGCCGTTACGGCAATGACATTGGACCGCGGACGTAAGAACAACCAGCTGCTCATTCAGCCGCAATATAGCCCGATGCCCGTTGGCGAGCAGGTTGCCATCCTCTATTGCGGAGTTCATGGCCTGATGCGCGATGTGCCTATCGATAAAGTTCGTGAGTGCCAGACCCAGTTCCTCGACAAGTTGCGTTCTTCAGCTCCTGAAGTAATTGACACGTTAGGCGCAGGAAAGATTGACGATGACACAACGAAGAAGATAGAGGCTGTTATGGCCGACATCGCCGGAACGTATAAACAGTAATTGCTTATGCCGTCACTGAAAGAAATCAAAGGCCGCATTGCTTCGGTCAACAGCACCCGGAAAATCACTTCTGCCATGAAGATGGTTGCATCTTCAAAGCTCCATCATGCGCAGGTGGCTATCCAGAACATGTTGCCCTACGAAACGATGCTCGAGCATATCTTGAAGTCGTTCCTGGCGGCCGAGGCCGAAGCTCAGACCATTTACGACAAACCGCGTCCTGTGAAGCGTGTGGCGCTGGTGGTCTTTTCCAGCAATTCTTCGCTCTGCGGCGGATTCAATGCCAATGTCATCAAACTGATGATGAATGCTGTTGACACCTATGCCGCAACGTTAGGGCAGGAGAACGTGGACATTTATCCCATTGGTCGTAAGGTTGAGGAGAAGGCACGCAAGCTGGGCTACGTTGTCAAGGGCAGTTATGCTGACCTCTGCGACAAGCCTAATGTCCGCCAGTGTATCGACTTGGCCATGTTGCTCGGCAAGAGATTTGCAGAGAATGAAATTGATAAGGTGGAGTTCATCTACCATCATTTCAAGAGTGCCGGTTCGCAGGTGCTTACCCGAAAGACATTCCTTCCCATCGACTTGGAGACGGAGCTTGAGCGCGACCATGAGCGCGACCTCACCTCGATAGCCGCCACGAAGGAGAGTCAGGAATACTTGCGGAAGCATGGCCATCACACCACGGCAACTAAGAGCGAAGAAGTGAAGCCGCTGAACGATAACTTCATCGTGGAGCCTGATATGGACACAGTACTCTCGCAGCTTCTGCCCAAGATGGCCCATCTGATGCTCTACACGGCTTTGCTTGACAGTGTGGCCTCTGAGCATGCTGCACGCATGGTTGCCATGCAGACTGCTACCGACAATGCCGATGAATTGTTGCGTGAACTGAACTTGCAGTACAACAAGAGCCGTCAGCAGGCCATCACCAACGAACTTCTTGATATCGTCGGCGGTTCGCAGAACTGACGTTCCACTATTTGAATTACATAAAGAGGGCTGTCTCTTATCTGATGGAGACAGCCCTCTTTATAATTGCTTGCCGATTGGTAATCTCAGATTTCTTCGCCAATAGCCTGTGAAAGGGCTATCGCAAACTGAGCCGGGCAACTGGTGTTCTTGTAGCCGCATTTTACATCCTTCAGCATATTGATTAGTTCGCTGGCCTTGTGTCCTTCCGACAGTAATGACACGCCAACGGTATTGCCAGGGCAACCGCCAATGAACTGGGCGTTGTGTACCTGCTGCTGGTCGTCGATGTCGAAGACGATTGCCTTGCTGCAGACGCCAGATGTCTGATATTCGTAGTGCTTCATGTTCTTGTTCTGTTAAATTATAAAATAGGATTAATTCGTTTAGAGTTTCTCTGCAAGGTATTTGCCCGTAAGGCTTTCCTTGCATTTTGCTATCTGTTCTGGAGTTCCTGTGCAGACAATCGTTCCGCCGCGGTCTCCGCCTTCAGGGCCTAAGTCAATGATGTGGTCGGCACATTTCACGATGTCAAGATTGTGCTCGATGACGATGATGGTATGTCCGCGCTCGATCAGCGCATTGAATGCCTTGAGCAGGCGTCGGATGTCGTGGAAGTGTAATCCCGTAGTGGGCTCGTCGAAAATGAACAGGGTAGGATCCTGCTGTTCCTTTCCGATAAAGTAGGCCAGTTTCACGCGCTGGTTCTCACCTCCCGACAGCGTGCTGCTGCTTTGCCCAAGTTTAATATAGCCCAGTCCTACATCGTCGAGCGGCTTCAGCCTGCTTACTATCTGCTTCTCATCATACTGCGTAAAGAACTCAATGGCTTCGGCAATAGTCATGTCGAGCACATCGCTGATGTTCTTCTCGTGGAAGCGCACTTCTAGTATTTCCTTCTTGAAGCGTTTGCCATGACAGGCTTCACATTCAAGCGTAAGGTCGGCCATGAACTGCATTTCCACGTTGATGACTCCCGCTCCCTGACATTCCTCGCAACGCCCTCCGTCGGCATTGAACGAGAAATACTGAGCGGTGAATCCCATCTGCTTCGATAATGGCTGTTCGGCAAACAGCTGGCGAATGGCATCGTAGGCTTTCACATAAGTGGCGGGATTCGAGCGCGAACTCTTGCCAATAGGATTCTGGTCCACCATTTCCACCTGCTTGATTTCCTTCCAGTCACCGTCGAGCGACATGTATTCGCCGGGAAGTTCGGCAACCTCGTCGAGATGGCGCTTCAGGGCAGGGTAGAGGATTCCTTTCACCAGCGACGACTTTCCGCTGCCCGATACACCCGTGATGACATTCAGCACGTTAAGCGGAAATTCCACGTCGATGCCCTTCAGGTTGTTCATGCGGCAGCCTTTCAGCCAGATGCTGCGGTTCCATTTCCGCCGGCTTTGGGGTACAGGGATGATTTCCGTACCCGTAAGGTATTTGATGGAATGGCTCAGTGGATATTTCTCCACGAGTTTCTTTGCCTGTTCAGAGTTAGGATCGTTCTTGATGTCGGCCACGTTCCCCTCGAAGACGATTTCGCCGCCAAGTCTTCCGGCATCGGGACCGATGTCGATGAGATAGTCGGCAGCCCGCATAATCTCTTCGTCGTGTTCCACCACGATGACTGTGTTGCCCAGGCTCTCAAGTTCTTTGAGCACATGGATAAGCCGGTAAGTATCGCGCGAGTGGAGTCCGATGCTCGGTTCGTCAAGGATATACAGACTGCCCACGAGCGAGCTTCCCAGCGAAGTGGTGAGGTTGATGCGCTGGCTTTCGCCTCCCGACAATGTGTTCGACGGCCGGTTGAGCGTAAGATAGCTGAGCCCCACATCCACGAGGAACTGCAGCCTCATCTTGATTTCCGCCAGCAGACGGCGGCCTATCTCAGCATCGTGCTCGTCGAGCTGAAGGTTGTCGAACCATAGCTTCAGGTTCCCGATGGGCATCTCCACAAGGTTGGTGATGCTCATGCCGCCTATCTTGATATAGTCGGTTTCTTTCTTCAGCCGTGTGCCGTGACACTCAGGACAGACAGTCTTTCCGCGATAACGGCTCATCATCACACGGTACTGTATCTTGTACTGGTTGTCCTTGACCATCTGGAAGAACGCGTCGATGCTCACTTGTTCGTGAATATCCTTCGAATCCGATGGCAGTCCATGCCACAGCCAGTCCTTTTCCTGGCGCGTCAGTTCCAAATAAGGCTTGAAGATGGGGAACTGGTCGCGGGCAGCGCGGCGGCAGAATTCGTCCTGCCACATCTTCATCTTGTCGCCATGCCAACATTGCACGCATCCCTCATAGACGGAGAGCGTGCTGTTGGGAATCACGAGTTTCTCGTCGATACCGATGACACGCCCGAAACCTTCGCAGGTGGGACAGGCGCCAAGAGGCGAATTGAACGAGAACATATTGTCGTTAGGCTCTTCAAACTTGATGCCGTCAGCCTCGAAACGAGTCGAGAAATCGTAGCTGATGTTGCTGGGAAGGAACATCAGCCGGCACTCACCGTCGCCTTCATAGAAAGCTGTCTCCGAAGAGTCAAGCAGACGAGAGACCACGTCCTTGCTGTCGTCAACCGAAAGACGGTCGATAAGCAGCCACAGCACGTTCTCCTTTTCTTCCGTCCGCTGGCGGTCAGCCTCGCTGAGCAGGGTTTCGTTCTCTATGAAGTCTTCAATCCTGATGAACTCACCCCTATAGAAAAGCCTTGCATATCCCTGCTGGATATCCATTTCAAGCTGTTTGCGGAGCGTGCGGTTTTCAGGTACATGAAGCGGTGCCATGACCACGAACTTTGTTCCCGGCTGAAACTGGCGTGTGCACTCCAGGATGTCCTCCGTGGTATGCTTCTTCACCTCTTGTCCGCTGATGGGCGAGAAGGTCTTTCCGATGCGGGCGAACAGCAGCCTGAGGTATTCGTAGATTTCGGTGCTGGTACCCACGGTCGAGCGCGGATTCCTCGTGATGGTCTTTTGCTCGATGGCAATGGCCGGAGGAAGTCCTTTTATGTAGTCGCATTCAGGTTTGCTCATGCGGCCGAGGAACTGCCGGGCGTAAGAACTAAGCGACTCCACATAGCGCCGCTGGCCCTCGGCATAGAGCGTGTCGAAGGCCAACGAGGACTTTCCTGAACCAGACACCCCCGCTACCACGATGAAGCGGTCGCGAGGGATGTCGAGCGTTATGCCCTTCAGGTTGTTCACCCGGGCATTGCGTACTTCTATCTTATCTGTCATGCATTATACTCCTGCCAGCTCTTTATCTTGATGTCTTCCATCTTCAGTGCGCAGAAGGCCTCGATGAAGGCTTTGGCCAGACGTACGTTGGTCATCAGCGGAATGTTATGGTCGATAGCGCCGCGACGGATACGGTAGCCGTTGGTGAGCTCACGGTTGGAGTGGTTCTTGGGAACATTGATGATAAGGTCGAGCTGATGGTCCTGAATCATGTTCATCACATTGTTCTCGCCACCCTCGTCGGGCCATGCCACAGCCGTGGCTTCCACTCCGTTCTCCTGGAAGAACTTAGCCGTTCCGGCCGTAGCAAAGATGCGGTATCCGTTCTTCACCAATTCGCGGGCGGGCTCCAGCAAGTCAACCTTGCCCTTCACGGCGCCCGATGAAATCAGGATGTTCTTCTTGGGCAGACGGTATCCAGTGGCGATGAGCGCGTTGAGCAGAGCCTCGTTCAGGTCGTCGCCCAGACAGCCCACCTCGCCGGTACTGCTCATGTCGACACCCAGCACGGGGTCGGCGTTCTGCAGACGTGCAAACGAGAACTGGCTGGCCTTTACGCCGATGCGGTCGATGTCGAATTCGCTGCTGTCGGGCTTCTGATAGGGAGCGTCGAGCATTATCTTGGTGGCCGTCTCGATGAAGTTGCGCTTCAGAATCTTCGAAACGAAGGGGAACGAACGGCTGGCGCGCAGGTTACACTCGATGACCTTCACCTCGCGGTTCTTGGCAAGGAACTGGATGTTGAACGGTCCGCTGATGTTCAGCTCTTTGGCAATCTTGCGCGAAATCTTCTTTATCTGTCGGATGGTCGAGAAGTAGATGTGCTGAGCGGGGAACACCATGGTGGCGTCGCCAGAGTGTACGCCGGCATATTCCACATGCTCAGAGATGGCATATTCCACCACCTCGCCCTTGTCGGCCACGGCATCGAACTCTATTTCCTTGGTGTCCTGCATGAACTGCGAAACCACCACGGGGTAGTCTTTCGACACCTCGGTGGCCATGTTCAGGAAGCGGTGAAGCTCGTCGAAATCGTAGCACACGTTCATGGCAGCACCCGAAAGCACGTACGAGGGACGCACCAGCACGGGGAATCCCACTTCGCCCACGAATTCCTTGATGTCGTCTTCGGATGTCAGCGCGCGCCATGCAGGCTGGTCGATGTTCAGCTTGTCGAGCATTGCTGAGAACTTGTCGCGGTTTTCAGCACGGTCGATGTTAACAGGACTTGTTCCAAGCACGGGCACACCCTGGCGGTAGAGCTTCATGGCCAGATTGTTAGGAATCTGTCCGCCCACGCTGACAATCACGCCGCGGGGTTCTTCCAGGTCAATCACGTCGAGCACGCGCTCCAGCGAAAGCTCGTCGAAGTAGAGGCGGTCGCACATGTCGTAGTCGGTAGATACCGTCTCCGGGTTGTAGTTAATCATTATCGACTTGTAACCCAGCTTGCGGGCGGTGTTGATGGCGTTCACCGAGCACCAGTCGAACTCCACCGACGAACCGATGCGATAGGCACCCGAGCCGAGCACCACCACCGATTTCTCGTTCTTGTAGTATTCAATGTCGTGCTCAGCGCCCTTGTATGTAGCGGTGCCACAGCAACTCACCGAACCCTCAGCATCGGCCATTGTGGGCTCCACCTTCGAGAGATAGGTGAAGTACAGGTAGTTGGTCAGTTCGGGATGCTCGCTGGCCACGGTGTTGATACGCTTCACCGAGGGAACGATGCCGCGCTGCTTGCGGTACTTGCGCACGGTGAGGTTCTCCTTCTCCATGTTTCCCTGCTCGGGTTTCAGCACAAAGCGTGCAATCTGGAAATCAGAGAATCCGGCGGCCTTCAGCTCGCGCATCTTCTCGTCCGAGATGTCTTCCAGTTTGTTGTATTTCAGCAGTTCGTGCTTCAGGTCAACGATGTGCTTCAGTCGCTCCAGGAACCACACGTCGATCTTCGTGAGCTCCTCGATGCGTTCCACGGTATAGCCCTCCTCGAAGGCCTGGGCAATGGCAAAGATGCGCAGGTCGGTAGGATTCTGCAGGGCATCGTCCAGGTTGTCGAACTTCGTGTGGTCGTTGCCCACGAATCCGTGCATGCCTTGGCCAATCATGCGCAGGCCCTTCTGAATCATTTCCTCGAACGAACGGCCGATAGACATGATTTCGCCCACCGATTTCATCGACGAACCGATCAATCGGCTGACGCCTGAGAACTTGGTGAGGTCCCAGCGCGGAATCTTACAAATCATGTAGTCCAGACTCGGAGCCACGTAGGCAGAGTTGGGCGTACCCATCTCACCAATCTGGTCGAGCGTATAGCCCAGCGCAATCTTGGCAGCCACGAAGGCGAGGGGATAGCCCGTTGCCTTGCTGGCCAGTGCCGAAGAACGGCTCAGGCGGGCATTGATTTCAATGATACGGTAGTCGTTGGTGTTGGCATTGAAGGCAAACTGAATGTTGCACTCGCCCACGATGCCCAGATGGCGCACGCAGCGTATGGTGATTTCCTGCAACTGCTTCACCTGCTCGGCAGTAAGCGAACAGGTCGGGGCCACCACGATACTCTCACCCGTGTGGATGCCCAGTGGGTCGAAGTTCTCCATCGAAGCCACCGTGAAGCAATGGTCGTTGGCGTCGCGGATGCACTCGAATTCAATCTCCTTCCATCCCTTCAGCGACTCTTCCACAAGAATCTGCGGGGCAAACGTGAAGGCACTTTCGGCCAGTTCCACGAATGCCTTTTCATCAGGACAGATGCCAGAACCCAGTCCGCCCAGCGCGTATGCCGAGCGAATCATGATGGGGAAGCCTATCTCGCGGGCAGCCTTCAGCGCGTCGTCCATGTTTTCCACGGCATGGCTCACCGGCGTCTTCAGCTCCACCTCGTCGAGTTTCTTCACGAACAGGTCGCGGTCCTCGGTGTTCATGATAGCCTCAACACTGGTGCCGAGCACCTCAACACCATATTCCTCGAGCGTTCCGTTGCGGTAGAGTTCTGTTCCGCAGTTCAGGGCCGTCTGGCCGCCGAATGCCAGCAGAATGCCGTCGGGACGTTCCTTCTTGATGATTTCTGTCACGAAATGGGTTGTCACTGGCTGGAAGTAAACCTTGTCGGCAATGCCTTCCGATGTTTGGATGGTGGCGATGTTCGGGTTCACAAGCACCGATGAAATACCTTCTTCGCGTAAAGCCTTAAGAGCCTGAGAGCCAGAGTAGTCGAACTCTCCTGCCTGTCCGATTTTCAAAGCGCCTGAACCCAGTACGAGCACCTTGTTGAGTTTCTTTTTCATTTTATATATAATCTTTATTCTTAAGTTTCTGTTGCTTGCTTAAAAATCGAGTGCAAAGGTACGAAAAAACGATAGCAATACAAAGAAACCCGTTTCTTTTGTGCCGTTAAAAAATTCAAACTGCAAGAATATACTTATAATTTGAAAAACCGCGTGACTGTCAGTCTTAGAAGAACTGCTGCTCACCGCTTTTGGCTTTTTCATCGGAAGGGTTGCTTCTGATAGGCGGAAGCATTGTTTCTGATGAGCGGAAGCTGGGCTTTTGATGGGCGGAAGCATTTCATTTAAAGCCTAATTGCGTTTCAATTAAAGTCTAATTGAAAATCAATTAAAGTCTGAATGGAATCCAATTAAAGTCTAATTGCAAACCATTTAAAGTCTGATTGCAACACAAATCTTCACATCATCATTTATCACTCTTTACTTCGTCAGAATTCGGTTCTATTTCAAAGTCCTGACTTACTTCTTCTGGTGATGGTGTGTTGAACTTTAACACTCCGCCGCCCAAAAAGCTATCCGTGCCAATCACAGACATGATTTTCTTTCGGGCATACAGGTAAAGACTGCATACAAGGAACACAGTGACGATAAAGCAAAATATCCCAAGAATTTCATCTACCATAGAAGTCATTAACAGTGCGTCATACGTTCCGTGTGCTATGACCGGAGCAACAAGAATCAAGGCTGCGGTCTTGCGCGAGTGGTCTATGAAATGGTATCTTGAATAGTAATATCCCATCAGAATGGCAAATGCATAATGGCCTGGAACTGCCATCAGC
>JAEEUA010000112.1 GCA_016286775.1 Bacteroidales bacterium | reverse complement strand
ATTGTTCGCCTCTTCGATTGCGTGCCAGGCAACGTTCCTGCATTGTGAAGGCAACGAGAACGAAGCAAATGGTGTTTGTCTTATCGACTCCATTCCTTACCTGGCTTTCGTATTATACCCCGAAGCCTGGTACGCCTTGAACAGTATGCTCGATGACTTCTCGTTCTTTGGCGAAGAGAACCAGAATCGTGTAAATGACCTGAATCTCTCCATCAAACTGTCGGAAGAGGAAATCCCAGTTCCCGAAAGCATCCAGACCATTGCTACAGAACCCGAGGAAGACAGGCATCTCTACAACTTCATGGGACAACAGACCGACAAGAGTCCTAGTGGTTTCATAATCCAAGGAGGCAGGAAAATACTACTACGATAAAGTTAGAACAAATAAAAAAATCCGTGACAATCAAAAATTGCCGCGGATTTTTTATTTTATAAGAATCTGTAACTAATTACAGAAGAGTAACCTTAACGTCATCCTCAACGTCCTCAAGGACTACCTTGCCTTCACGTGCCAACCAACCGATTGCAGAGAAGAGAACCTTGTCAGCCTTGATCTTCGTAGCCTTCTTAAGCTCCTTTACAGTCTGGCCGTTGTTGGCGTTAAGTGCATTCCAAACGAGTCCGGCGTTTGTGCCAATTGTTTCGTTGTTCATAAATTAATACTGTTTTTGTACCTTAAATAAAAATAACACTTTGCTGAAAAGCGGTGCAAAGGTACACATTTTGAGAGGATTATGCAAATTTAACGCAATATTTATTAATGAAAAGACGAAAAAAACTCAAAAAAATTGTAATTTTATAAAATGAATCTTACAATTTTACTTTGTTTCTACCTCAATATCAGATGCTATAAGCTTGTAGCCCTTTCCATGGATGTTGATGATTTCGATGCTTGGATCATCCTTCAGATGCTTGCGCAGCTTGGTGATATAGACGTCCATCGAACGCGCATTGAAGTAGTTGTCGTCAATCCAGATGGTCTTCAAGGCGAAGTTACGCTCCAGAATCTCATTGGCATGCGCACAAAGCAGTCCGAGAAGGTCGCTCTCCTTGGTTGTCAGTTTGATTGACTTTTCGCCCTCGTCGCCACGGAACGTAAGCAACTGCTTCTGCACGTCGAACGTATAACGGCTCATGTGATAGGCAACCACATCCTTGCCCTTCTTGCCCTTCACACGGCGCAGGATTGCCTCGATACGGAACAGCAGCTCCTCCATCGAGAAAGGCTTGGTGATATAGTCATCTCCACCAATCTTGAAGCCTTCGAGAATATCTTCCTTCAAGCTTTTTGCGGTAAGAAAGATGATAGGGATATCAGCATTCAGCGTACGGATTTCCTGGGCCATGGTAAAGCCATCCTTTTTGGGCATCATCACATCAAGGATACAGAAGTCATAACGACCCTTGAGATAAGCCTTATAGCCGGCATCGCCATCGCCATAAAGATCGCAGAGATATCCCTTGGCCTGTACGTACTCGCGAAGAAGCATTCCGAGGTTCTCATCATCTTCGCAAAGCAGGATGCGAAGTTTTTCAGGTTGTTGTGTCATAATTCAATAGTTTATAAGTTACACATATTTTAATTATCTTCTCTCATAAGCGGAATGGTGATGACGAAAGCTGTCCCCTGTCCATAGGTGGATTCGGCCTTGATGTCACCTCCGTGATCTTTCACAATTTTCCAGACGTAGGCCAGTCCAAGACCGAAGCCCTTTACATTATGAACATTTCCGGTGGGAACACGGTAGAACTTCTCAAAGATGCGCTTCAAGTCCTCCTTCTTGATGCCTATGCCATTGTCCTGCACTCGCAGTTCCAACTTGTCTTTGCCCACATTCCGGGTACTGATGGTGAGATGTAAGGGAACGTCTTCGCGCGAATACTTATAGGCATTGTCCATCAGGTTGAAGATGACGTTGCCGAAATGCATCTCATCGACCATGCAGATGTCATCCTCGGCATCCAGATGAGTTTCGATTTGTCCTCCTGCCTTCTCCACCTTGAGGCGGAATGTCGAGCAGGCGCTCTCTACGATGGCATTCACAGGGATGTCCTGAAGCTTCAGGTTGGTCTTCTGACGGTCGAACATCGACATTTGCAGAACCTTCTCGACCTGGAAACGCAGTCGTTTTGTCTCATCGGCTATCACTCCAGTGATATGCTTCACCATGTCCGGCGACTTGGAGACAGCGGGGTCATTGAGCATCTGCGATGCAAGCGAGATACTGGAGATGGGTGTCTTGAACTCATGCGTCATGTTGTTGATGAAGTCATTCTTGATCTCGCTCAGCTTCTTCTGTCTGAACACCACATAGATGATAAAGATGAAGAGCATCAGCATCACAAGTGTGAATACAAACGAGGGGATCATGAAATGCAGGCCGTTATTCATCAGAAACCTATGACGTCCCGGGAAATACACTTCCATATAACTGATGCGGGAAGGCACCTTGCCATTGTCGATAGCCATCTGTGACCGTGGGAACAGCATCTGCATATAGCTGCCCTCCTTCTCTGCTTCCTCTGCACTGTAGCCCGGTGAACGATAGGCTATCGAGCCATCGCGTTCCACAATGCAGAACTCGTAATCCAGGTTGTAGCCTGCCGACTGCATCTCTTCGGTCAGCGTGCGTCGAAGCTGTTCCAGATCGAGTCGCTCCATAATGGGCTTGTCGTTGGTCTGACTGATGATACGGAACACCACGTCGTCCAACAGGCTGCGCTGATACATGTACTGCCCCAGCAGCATGTCCTGCATGGCTCGCTGACGGCTTTGTATGAGTCGGTTGCTGCGCGGCTGCATCTCAAAATGATGCTGGCTCAGCGTGTCTCCACTGACGTTGCTCTGGAACTTGAACGTACTGACCGATCCGTCAGGTCCCTGCACCGAGATGCTTCCGCTTGTTGTCACACCTGTACGGGTATTCTCCTGATTCAATTGGTTCAAAGCCTGCTTCTCGGTATCATCATAGTACTCGTCGAGATAGTTCCTTGTCTCCTGACGCTCCAGTTGACGCATGGTGCCAAACAATGCGCGCTTGGCTGCCTCGTCAAACTGCTCCTCACGAGTGCTGACAATCTCACTCAAGTAAGAGAACTGCATGACCAGTAAGCCGGCGAATGCTATCAAGAGCACAATTCCAATCAACCAAATTGTCTGTTTTCTCATTGATTCTTCTGTTAAATTCGCTGCAAAATTAACTTAATTCGTTAAAATGACCAAGGAAAATGTGAGAAAAATGCATTCGATTTAACATAATTAACTAAAAAAGGACACTTTGTTAACCAAAGATACCCCATTTTAAAGAAATCAGGCAAATCGGAGTTGCCTATTCATTATTCATCATCTGGTTATGAATCGAAATCAGATAACGCACATAATTGTTTTCGTCAGCATCTGCATCGAATGGATGGATTTTAGCGTTGAGTTCCTCATCCAACGACTTTTCGGAACCATCGGGCAGCGTTACCTTCAACGAACCTGTACAGTAGGTTCCATCGGAGTAATAGTATTTGCGCAACTCGTACACGCCCTCTCCTATTTCGGAAATATCGAGAGGATGGTCATCACTTTTTGTATAGACAAACATCAGAGCGCCTGTGCGAGGTTCAATCAGATACTCCGTAACCGTGACACGCGCTGCCCAGTTGTACTTCACTCGAATGAAATAAGGCGACCAGACAAAGACACCTTCCGTAGGTTCTTCTTCTGAAAAATCACCGGAAAAGTAGTCAATCGTATAATGCTGCATCCCGGTCCCCCCGAACATACGACGCATCTCAATATGCATCGAGTTGTCCATGTTGGGCTCTTCGATAGCATGAAGCATCATCGTTTGAGCCTCTGCGTAGGCATGACGTATTTCAATCACACGTTCCATTACAGTCTGTGCCGAAAGCACGTTCATCGAAAACCAGAATACTACGACGAAGGTGAAAAAGCGTTTCATAACAATGTTAGATTTTAATTCAAAGGTTGAGGAAATCCCAAATTCCGCACAAAGATACATATTATATTTTATATAGAAGGCAACTCAATACAAGAAAATATCGAACTATATTCAAATGAACCAAAATTGACATTTTTACATTGCAATTCGAAGAATTTGTACAAATATTTTACTATTTTCATGAAATTAATTTGTTTTATCGATTCTTTTTTCGTATTTTTGCACACTATTTTTCGAAAGGGAAACTATGTCCCTATCTCAAAAAGAAGAAAAGTAAAAGATATGCGCCAAATTAAAATTACGCAGAACATCACCCGACGCACTGAAGAGTCGATCGAGTCGTATCTCACCGCCATCAGCAAGGAGCACATGGTTACCCCAGATGAAGAAGTGGACCTGGCCCAAAGAATTCACAAAGGCGATCAACAAGCACTCGACAAACTCGTACGCGCCAATCTTCGTTTCGTGGTGTCTGTCGCAAAACTCTACCAGAACCAGGGGCTTTCGCTCTCAGACCTTATCTCGGAAGGCAACGTCGGTCTTGTAAAGGCCGCAGAGAAGTTCGACGAAACCCGTGGCTTCAAATTCATTTCCTATGCCGTATGGTGGATTCGTCAGTCCATTATGCAGGCACTTTCCGAGCAAGCCAGAATGGTTCGTCTGCCTGGCAACCAGAACAACCTCATCCGTCAGATCCGTGTCATTCAGAATCGCTTCGAACAGGAGCAGAACAGACCGGCTACCATCGAAGAAATCGCAGAGGAACTGGATGTTGCCCCCGAAAAGGTACGTGAGACCATGGCAGCCAACAACCGCGGTGTCAGCCTCGACTCCCCGCTTCAAGACGACGAAGACGGAACGTTGCTCGACATCACACCCGACACCAAGCTCGATGCTACCGACTCCACGCTCAACAACGAGTCGCTCCACATCGAACTCGACAATCTCCTCAAGTCCATGCTCAAGGACCGCGAAGCACTTATCATCAAGGAAACCTTCGGCATTGATTGTCCAGAGAAATCACAGGAAGAGGTGAGCCAGGAACTCGGACTTACTCGCGAGCGTGTTCGCCAGATTCGCGAACGTGCTCTCCTGAAAATCCGCAAGTCTCCAAACGCCAAACTCCTGTTAGCATACCTCTAACAAAATTTTCAAACCATTCTTTACTGAGAGGGAACGACGTCAAGGCATCTGCCTTCATCGTTCTCTTTCTTTTTTGTTTTCCATTTTGTCAATAGATATTACATTTTCGGTCATTCGTCCGACATAACACATCAAAATAAAGCATTTTCAGGTTCAAATTTGCTATTGTGAAAGATTTTTCCTATCTTTGCACCCATAATAATAATTATGACCCTATTAAAAGACAAAAAAAATGGCTAATTCAGAAATCGCTGTTGAGAAGAAAGCCTCGAATTTCGTCGAGGAATTCATCGAAGAAGATATTGCTGCCGGCAAGGTAGCTGCCTCTCCCACCCATATTGTCCACACCCGTTTTCCACCCGAACCAAACGGTTACCTCCACATCGGACATGCCAAGGCCATCTGCATGGACTTCGGCGCTGCCGAAAAGTATGGTGGACAGTGCAACCTGCGATTTGACGACACCAATCCAAGCCGTGAGGATACCGAATACGTGGAAGCCATCATGGAGGATATTCATTGGCTCGGATTCGACTGGGGTGACCGCCTCTACTATGCTTCCGACTATTTCCAGGAGCTCTGGGACCTGGCCGAGGAAATGATTCGCCGTGGTCTTGCCTATATCGACGAGCAGAGTTCCGAAGTCATCGCCCAGCAGAAGGGTACTCCTACCCAGCCGGGCATCGAAAGTCCTTTCCGCAATCGTCCCTGGGAAGAGAGTCTCGACCTCTTCCGACGCATGAACAAAGGCGAATTCGAGGAGGGTTCCATGACGCTGCGTGCCAAGATTGACATGGCCAATCCCAACATGCACTTCCGCGATCCCATCATGTATCGCATCATCAAGTACCCGCACCACCGCACTGGCACCAAGTGGCAGGCATACCCGATGTACGACTTTGCACACGGACAGTCCGACTTCCTGGAGGGCATCACCCACTCCATCTGTACCCTCGAGTTCGAGGTACACCGTCCCCTCTACAACTACTTTGCCCAGATCATGGCCGACATCAAGGGAACGGACTACAAGCCCCGTCAGATTGAGTTCAATCGCCTCAACCTCACCAACACCGTGATGTCGAAGCGCTATCTCCGCAACATGGTGGAGACCGGCGTCGTTCGTGGTTGGGACGATCCCCGTATGCCAACCCTCTGTGGTCTGCGTCGTCGCGGCTACACGGCTCAGGGCATTCGCGACTTCATCACCACCATCGGTTACACCAAGTACGATGCGCTCAACGACATCAAGCTGCTCGAGAATGCCGGTCGCAATGACCTCAACAAGATCGCGACGCGCGTCATGGGTGTGGTCGATCCCGTCAAGCTCACCATCACCAACTATCCCGAAGACCAGGAGGAGCTGTGCGAGATGGAGAACAACCCCGAGCAGGAAGGCAGCGGATCGCACGAGATGCCCTTCTCTCGCGAACTCTATATCGAACGCGAAGACTTCCAGGAAGTGGCCGAGAAGAAATTCTTCCGTCTTACCATCGACAAGGAAGTGCGTCTCAAGAGCGCATACATCATCAAGTGCACAGGTGTTGAGAAGGATGCCGAAGGCAACATCACCAACATCCTTTGCACCTACGACCCCGATTCCAAGAGTGGTATGCCAGGTGCCGACCGCAAGGTGAAGGGCACACTCCATTGGGTCAGTGCGAAACATGCCGTTGCTGTCGAGGCTCGTCTCTATAACAACCTTTTCCTCGACGAGGAGGCAACGACCGAGTCGGAGCGCAATCCAGAGAGCGAGGTGGTAGTGACCGCCTATGTCGAGCCATTCGCAGCCAAGGATCCCCAGGTCGGCAAGAAGTTCCAGTTCCAGCGCATCGGCTACTTCTGCATCGACAAGGATACCACACCCGAGAAGATTGTATTCAATCGCACAGTATCGCTCAAGGCTTCGAAGTAAGTCTTTACGCACATTTTTCCATCATCCGATTCCTCAATCCTATAGTGCAACAGAAAAAAAGCCGCGCATACTATCAGTACATGCTCGATCTGGCCGACAACAAGGTCAGCTACTTCAGCACCGACGAAATCTCTCAGGTCATCTATGACCTTCTGGATGAAGGCGATGCCGAAGAAGCCATGTCAGCCTGTCAGAAGGGCCTTGACCAGCACCCTGGCGACGAGTTTCTTGAGCTTATCGAGGCCAAGATCCTCGTGCATCTGAAGCGATATGACGAAGCCGAGAAACTGCTCCAGGGCAATTCCGAGGAGCAGTCCCCTTTCGGCATCGGCATACGTTTTGGCATCGATGTCACGACAAAAGAACCGTCAAAGGCTTATGACGTCCTGCTCGAACAGCTTCGGAACGATCATCTTTCTGGTCTTGACTTTGTCGAAATCGTCGATGAGCTCTTCGAACAGCTTCCTCATCAAACCACCGCCGAATATCTTATCAAGGCATCGGACATTGTTGTCAACAAGGAGTCCAAGGCCGAAGAACAGGATGCCGAGGCACTGGGTCGCATGGGGGCCTTGCTGATGGACTGCAACTGCCATCGTGAAGCCATCCCCGTGCTTGAACATGCACTCGACAAGGATGCTTACGACATCTATTCCTGGCAGGACCTTTCTCGCTGTCAGTTTGAGCTCCAGATGTACGACGAGTGCCGCAACTCGTGCGAAATGGGCATCGCCATCGATCCCAAGAATCCGCTCTTCAATTTCGCACTCGGCTTCATCCTGCATCAACAGGGCCAGTTCACCGAGGCGATTGAACATCTCGAAGTGGCCCGTCAGTATGCCGAAGGGAAACTTCAGCACGAGGCCCCGCACCTCGACCGACAGGAAGTCGAACAGCAGACCAGCATCACCTACGAACTGCTCGGCTCAAGCTACAGTTCGCTGGGCGATTACGAAAAGGCTCGCGATTGCTATGAAGTGCTCGTGCAACGCATCCCGACCTTTACCGACGGCTACTATCATCTTTCCATGTTGGCTCTCGACAAGGGAAATACGGCCGAGGCACTCAGCAACATCCAGCATGCACTCCGCATCGAGCCCGAGAACATCACCTACCTGACGTTCTGTGTCACCCTGCTGACCGAACTCCATCGTTTCGACGAAGCCCTTCAACTTCTGGACGAGCTCATCGAACTCGATCCGAAATCCAAGACCTATCTATTAGCGAAGGCAGAGCTCTCCCTCAGTCTCAAGCGATTTGAGGAAGCCGACAAGGCTTATCGTAGTCTGCTCAAGCTCAAACCCAAAGACTCTACATCCCGCGAATTGATGCGTGCCTACTTCGAAGCTATCGGCGACAACGAGGCACTCAAGAAACTTAACAAGTAAATGGAAGAAATCTATAACTGGATAGCTCAGAACATGAGCTATGGTGTCATCACCCTGTTCATGGCTATCGAGAGCTCCTTTATCCCTTTCCCCAGCGAGATCATCATTATTCCTGCAGCATATATTGCCTATCATCAGGAAATACTCTCGCTTCCGCTCATCATCCTTTTCGGCACAATTGGCGCACTCATCGGCGCACTCGTCAACTATGGCCTGTCGGTTTGGCTGGGTCGTCCCATCATCCATCGTTTTGCGGATACCAAGCTGGCCCACATGCTCCTGATCGACCTGCCGGGCGTTGAGAAGGCCGAGAAGTACTTTGCCGATCATGGCGCTGTAGGCACCCTCGTCGGTCGCCTCATCCCTGCCATCCGTCAGCTCATCTCTATCCCTGCCGGCCTGGCCCGCATGAACATGTCGGTCTTCCTGCTTTGCACCTGCATCGGCGCAGGTGTCTGGAACACGTTCCTGGCCTATCTGGGCTATTTCATCGGACAGACCGTTAGCGAGGAGGTGCTCATCGCCAAGGTGCAGCATTACAGCAGTTATGTGAAGATTGCCCTTGCTGTCATCTTCATCATCGGCTTTGCCTATTACGTCTATCGGGTGATAGAAGCCAACCGAGCCACTACGCGCAGAAAACAACAGTGATTTCCGACCTATGACTTTCCAACTCCAAGCCACCGATCGTAACAGCTGGGCCCGTGCAGGCGAAATAACCACCGACCACGGCAGGATCCAGACGCCGATATTCATGCCCGTGGGCACCGTAGGCTCCGTCAAGTGCCTTCACTTCCATGAACTCAAGGAAGACGTGAAGGCACAAATCATCCTCGGCAACACCTATCACCTCTATCTGCGTCCGGGGCTCGATGTGCTTCAGGAAGCCGGGGGACTTCACAAGTTCAATAGCTGGGACCGTCCTATCCTGACCGATTCCGGCGGTTTCCAGGTCTATTCGTTGGCCGAGAACCGCAAGATCACCGAGGAGGGTGTCATGTTCCGCAGCCATATCGATGGCTCCAAGCATCTGTTCACACCCGAGCGCGTCATGGACATCGAGCGCATCATCGGTGCCGACATCATGATGGCCTTCGACGAATGCCCGCCTGGACAATCTGACTTCAAGTATGCCGAGAAGTCGTTAGGTCTGACCGAACGTTGGCTCGATCGTTGCTACAAACAATACAAGGAGACCGAAGACGAGCAAGGCAATGGTCTCTATGGTTATCATCAGGCCCTCTTCCCCATTGTCCAGGGCTGCACCTATCCCGACTTGCGTCGTCGTGCTGCCGAGAAGATTGCTGCCATGGACGTCGAAGGCAACGCCATCGGTGGACTTGCCGTCGGCGAACCGGTCGAGAAGATGTACGAGATGATTGAGGTGGTCAACGAGATTCTGCCTCAGAATCGTCCCCGTTATCTGATGGGTGTGGGCACCCCTGCCAACATTCTGGAAGGCATCGAGCGCGGCATCGACATGTTCGACTGCGTCATGCCCACACGCAACGGGCGCAACGGCATGCTCTTCACCAGCCATGGCATCATCAATATCAAGAATGCCAAGTGGGCACACGACTTCTCGCCTCTGCAGGAAGATGGACCTTCCTACGTCGATCAGGTGTATTCGAAGGCCTACGTTCGTCATCTCTTCCATGCCGAAGAATACCTGGCTCTGCAGATAGCATCCATTCACAATCTCGCATTCTACCTATGGCTCGTCGGCGAAGCTCGCAAGCACATCCTTGCAGGCGATTTCAAGCCCTGGAAGGAGGAGATGCTCCGCGCTGTAACCACAAGATTATAATTACACTATGCACATCCGAATTGTTTCTCCAGCAGGTTCCATCAAGACTCGTCTCATCGATGACGGTGCCCGGACACTGAAGTCCTGGGGCCATAAGGTTACAGTAGCTGCTCATGCAAAGGGCAGCTACGGTCGTTTCTCTGGCACCCCACAGGAACGTGCCCAAGATCTGCTCGACGCCCTCGAGGACAAGGACGTGGACATCATCTGGTGTTCGCGTGGCGGCTATGGCTGCATGCAGATTCTCGACATGATTCCGCTTGAGCTTATCAGCCGTGCTGGCAAGCCGATCATCGGGTATAGCGACATCACAGCGCTCCACGCACTCTGGCAGCACGCCGGCATCCGCAGCATACATGCCCCCATGATGAAGCATCTCGCCACCGAATCGAGTCACCGCACAACGCAGACCCTTCGAGAGCTGCTCGAATACTATGCGGCCCATCGCAACTGGCCTCCCAAGCACAATCTGCTCTTCATGAAGAAGGCCCGTCTCTTTGTGGCTCCTCATCAGGGATGGAGCAACGAGGACCTCAATCCTGAATCGACCGAAGAGCTGCTCGACGAGCTGATGGCCCATCCGGTTCCTTTCGTGGGTGGCAACCTTGCGGTACTTACCGGCCTTCACGGCACACCCTATGACTTCGATTACCGGGACAAGATCCTCTTCATCGAAGACATTGCCGAGACGCCCTATAAGATCGACCGCATGATGCAGCAGCTCCGTCTTTGCGGCATCCTCAATCAGGTCAAGGGCCTCATCTGTGGTTCGTTTACGGGCTGCGAGGAAGACCCTTTGATGCCTGTCAAGATGTGGGACAATTTCCGCATGATTGTGGAACCGTACGGCATCCCGCTCTGGCTCGGCTCTCCCATCGGGCATGAGGTCAACAACTGGCCTGTGATTGAAGGTTAATTTTCACGCGCGCTTTTTTTATCGCGCGCACACAATAAAGAAGCCCGTTGCACGTTATAATCAAGTAATCCTGTCTCTACCATGATAGGACGAACGACTTTAGAACAATACATCCTGTCCTTTGCCAATCGGCGAAACAGG
>JAEEUA010000111.1 GCA_016286775.1 Bacteroidales bacterium | reverse complement strand
ATGCCGCTACGATGTGATCATCGATCCGCGCATGTCGTTCGGTTCGGGCACCCACGAGACGACGAGCCAGCTGCTCGAAGAGATTCTCGCCATCCGACCCACGGGCAAGGTTCTCGATATGGGCACGGGCACTGGGGTACTCGGCATCTTGTGTGCTCTGGTCGGAGCCGAACACGTTCGGGCCATCGAGATTGACGACTGGGTGGCTGCCAATGCCGTCGATAATGTGCTCTACAACGGGCTGGCAGGCCGGATGCAGGTCGAATGTGGCGATGCCTCGCTGCTCACCGAAGGGCCTACCTACGACCTCGTCCTCGCTAACATTAATCGCAACGTCCTCCTGCAGGACATGGAACGCTATGTCAGCGTGATGCGTCCGGGTGCCATCCTGCTGATGAGCGGCTTCTACGAAACAGATGTCCCAGCCATCCGGACTTGCGCCGAACAACTGGGACTCCACTACATTCATCATCGTAGTCGTCACGACTGGGTGGTGATTCGGTTCAATAAATAACTCAACTTTCGTATTTGCGAAAGTTGATGATTCTAAGGGATTCTAAGGGATTTTAAGGGACGTATGTTTCTTGGGTACCATCCCCAACAAGGCGAGAGTAACGTCCCTTAATATCCCCAAATATCCCTTATTCCTCCGTCTCAGCCTCGTCGATATTGATGAGGCCTTGAGGCAGGTCCATGAGGATGGTTTCGTTCTCGTCGTCGATGTCCAGGATAAGGTCTTCGGCGGCGGGAATCATTATTTCATCACCCTCATGCTCAACGATGAAGAGAACATTTTCGGTCATGTCGTTGACGTCGATGATTTCGCCGATGGGTCCCATTGTCTTATCGATGATCCGATAGCCGATGAGGCCGTTCTCTTCTTCGGCCTGCCGCTCGTATTCCTCCTGTTCGTCGGGGGTGAAGCACTTGCGGTCGAAGTAGAGCTTCAGTCCGCAGAAGGGTTCTGCCTTTTCTGCCGAGTCGATGTCCTCGAATTTCAGCAGGGCGCTTTCGGTCGAACGGAATCGGAAGCTGTCCAGGAAGAAGGGCACGAAGATGCCGTCGATCTCGCAAACCAGATAGGGGCAATGCTCCACGTCGTCAATCACGCTGTCGGTGATCCGAGCCTGCATCTCGCCTTTCAGGCCATGCAGCTTGGTGATGTAGCCCACCTCGATCAGTTGTTGTTCGGTAATCATCTTACATTCCGATTTTCAGTTCATTGTCATCGATGGCGCCGATGCCTTCGTTGTTGCGCTGATAGTTGTAGGCACGTCCTTCGATGTCAACCTTGCCAATGCCCTTGTTCGAGACAATAAGGCTATCTACATAGGCTTCGATATCAACCTTTCCGGCACCCTGGTTCACCACTTCGAGCTTGGGGCAGGTCACGTTTTCGATATCAACCTTGCCGATGCCCTCCAGTTCCACACGGATGGGCTGTTCCTGTTCGATTTGTCCTTCGAATTCAACCTTCCCGATGCCGCGCATCCAGAGGTCGGTGATGTAGGGGGCTGTCACATACACCCTCAGGTTCAAGTTGCCCAGATTATGCTTGTGGCCCAGCTGGTCGTCCTGGGAGACGAACAGTTTTCCGTCTTCCTCTTCGATGATGGTGTGCTTCAGCAGGAAGTCGGCAGCCTTGACGCGTACGCTGCAGCTGTCCCCCTTGCGATAGATCACCTGGGCGATTCCCTGTACCTCCACCTTGTCGAAGGCTGGGATGGAATAGATTGAGTCACAATAGACTGCACTGCCGTGGTTTTCCCAATCGTCGTCGTCCATGTCCCAATCCACGCCGTTGATGACGGAACCCCAGTCCACGTCGTGCCACTTCTGCGAAAGCCTGTTGACGCTGGTCCATCCCACCAATGCAGCCAGGAGCATCAGGGCAAAGAGGATGATATAGGTGAGCCCGCTGGCTGGATTCCGGTCGCGATGGAAGAACCGATAGACCGTGTAGATGACAAGTGCGATGAATGCCAGTGCGGCCAGGACAAGGGCGAGGATGGTCCATTTCTCGGGGCCGATGAACGATCCGATTAGCGAAGTGCCGCCTGCTGTGAGACCGGTTGCCAGTCCGAAGAGGCTTGCTACGAGGCTAAATAGTACGGTAAACAGGACGAAGAGCACAACAGCGATGATGAAGAGGAAGGGGATGGCCAGCAGTACAAGAAGTATCTTGAAGCAGATTGCCATCAGGCCCGTGAAGCTGCCCAGGCATCCGTTGTTGTTCTGCTGCGAATTGGTTGGAGCATCTTCATAGCCCAGCACCTGCGACTTGATGTTCTCGGGATTCACCTCCATGCCCTTCATGCGAAGGCGCTCTTCGGCGGTCTTTGCCTCGGGGGCACAAAGCCATACCAGCAGATAGATGGGGATGATGGGGATGGCGAGGCCGAAGAAGGCCAGTGCCACGAAGAGCAGACGCCAGATGGTGGGGTCGCTGTTGCCGAAGTAGTGGGCTGTTCCCGACAGCACGCCGCCCACCAGCTTGTCCTGAGGGTCGCGGTAGTAGCGCTTGCTCTTCCATTCCTGGGCATTCGTGGCGTTGTCGCGGGTGGTGTCATCCGCTTTCGGGCCGGAGTTCTGGCTGTCGTTGTTCGATTGGGATTCCGAGTCGGCCGGTTGGGGCTGGTCGTCGGTCTGCGGTCCGCCCATCTCTTCGGGGTTGCCGATTTCCTGGATGATGTTTCTCACCTGTTCGATGGTGATCGATTCGTTGCCCGCCTGCTTCAGTTCCCAGAAGAGTTCGGCCACACGGTGTTCGATGTCGTCCGTGATTTCGTCGCCGCCCACCTGTTTGCCGAAGTAGCTCTTCATGTTGTCGAGGTACTGTCTGAGCAGCTGGTGTGCGTCTTCGTCGATGGCGTACAAGGTGCCGAAAAGGTTGATGTTTATGCTCGTTTTCATATTCGTTGACGATTTGTAGTTTGATGTTCGTTTCCTTATCTATTATTAATGGAGCGAGATAGTTGATTAGGATAGCGTAGGCTCGGTGGCAATTCCGTTTCGGAGGATGCTGACCGTGTTGGTCAGCTCGTTCCAGGCCGAGTCGAGGTGTCGGAGGAATTCCTCGCCGTCGAGTGTCAGCGCGTAGTATTTGCGCGGGGGCCCTTGGGTCGATTCCTGCCATTCGTATTTCAGCAGCCGGTCGTTCTTGAGGCGGGTCAGCAGGGGATAGAGCGTGCCTTCCACCACGATGAGCTGTGCCTCCTTGAGCTGCTGGATGATGTCTGAGGCGTAGGCCGGCCCCTTGTGCAGCAGGAGCAGGATGCAGTATTCCAGCATTCCTTTCCGCATCTGTGATTTGGCGTTCTCGGTGTTCATTCTGTTTCTTTTGTTTGTTGTTGGTTCGTTTTTTCGGCTTTTTTGTTTTGCCGCTGCAAAGATAGGTATAATTTCAGTACCTTGTATTGCAAAGTATATTTTATTTAAGATAATTTCACAAAATATCAATAATTGTGCTCGAATGTTAACGTTTGTTTGCAAAAATATCCCCAATTTTGAGTCAAGACAAAATATTTTCTCCAAAAAATTTGCACATTCAGGAATAAGTGTTTATCTTTGCGGCGTTGAATCGCTTCATTCATTTGTCGCAGGAGTACATTATTAATATAAACCATAAATTATCAATCAGAAACATGGCAACTTTGATTTTAATTGCGGTCATCGCCGTTGTGGCTATCATTCTCATCGGCATGTATATCGTTTACAACAACCAGGAGGTGGCTCTTCGCAAGGAGGCCGAGGCCCAGAAGGGCAAGGTTGAGAGTGTTCACGACCAGATGTGGAAGATCATCCAGCAGAAGGCCGGCGTCACCGAGGAGTATCGCGAAACGTTCGAGAAGGTCTATCCCGAGATCATCTCAGGTCGTTACAGCCAGGATGGCAGCACAGCCATGAAGTGGATCCAGGAGAGCAACCCCGACTTCGATACTGCCCTCTACAAGGACCTCATGCAGGCCATCGAGGTGCAGCGCTCCCATTTCACCCAGGCTCAGACGCGCATGCTCGACATCATCCGTCAGCGCGACACCCTCCTCGAGACCATTCCTGCCAAGTTCTTCATCTCCAACAAGAGCAAGATCGACTACACCATCATCTCCAGCACCCGCACCAAGACTGTCACCACGACGGGTATTGATGACGATGTCGAGCTTTTCAAGAAGAAATAATTCTAAGGGATTTTAAGTGATTCTAAGAGATATTAAGGGATTCTAAAGGACGAATGTTCAATTAACAATTGATTGCTTGACCCATCCTCTACAGGCGCTTCTCTCGGACGTGACCGAACGGGAACAAGGTAACGTCCCTAAATATCCCTAAATATCCCCAAATATCCCTAAATATCATTTAAGTAAATTGCATCGCTTAGCCTATCTTCTTCCTCCAATTGCCCTCTTTGCCCACTGGCTGTGGGTCGATCAAGGCGGGGGCGGCGTCCGCGTACCCTATGAGGCCTACGCGGTAGTGCTTGCTGTGACCGAAGGTATCATAGGCTTGGCACACAAAGGGGCACGCTACGCCGGTTACGATACCGAGTTCCTCAGCGGCTACGTCACCGAGGTACGCCACTATCGCGAGTGGACCGAGCGCGTGGTCTATACCGAGACTGTCAGCGACGGCAAGGGCAATACTCGGACGGTGACGCGCGTTCGTTACGTCCATCATCCCGAATATTGGCAATGGGGGCTCAACACGGGCCATGTCGAGAACATCTCCGAGACCGTCTTCGATAGGTTAGTCTGGCTGTGGGGAGGACACACGTCCTACTTTTCTACCTTCCATGCCAACTGCGTGGCGGGTGGTGGCGGTGACCTCTGTGTGTGGGACCAGCTTATCGAGCACATGCAGACGCAGACTTATTCCCATCGCTATGACAACCCGCTCGACCGTTCGAACTCCATCTTCCGCTACGAGGAGATTTCCAAGCAGCAGGCACATGAGATAGGGCTTTACGATTACCCCCCCATCCAACGATTCGAGCAGCAGCCTATCGTTGGCCTCGACATTGCCACCGATGCCGACCAGCGTGCCTTCCAGCTGCTCAATGCCAGAATGGGCAGCACAAACCAGGTGCACATCTTCGTGCTCATCTATGAGGCCAGCAAGGGCCTGACCATCGGCGAGAAGCAGCGCGCCTACTGGCATGGCGGCAACAAGAACGAATTCACCATCTGCCTCGGTGTGGAGCGTCCCCGTGTCAGCGATTCGTCCGACGACATCAGCGAGGACCCCTACGTGCTCCGTTGGTGCAACGCCTTCAGCTGGATGGACGAGCCCCGGCTCGAGCTTGCCATCGAAAGCTGGGCACGCGACCACGATGGCGAGCCACTCAATCTGCAGCAGTTCGCCAACTGGCTCGAGGAGAACATCCATCTCTGGCAGCGAAAGGAATGGAAGGACTTCAAGTACATTGCCAATCCCATGACCTGGTGGCAGCTCCTCATTGTCTTCGGAACCGCGCTGCTGGCCTGCGGCGGGGCCTGGTATGTCTTACTCAATTGGGAATAATGCTATGAAAAAAGTTTTGTTATCGCTTGCGGCATTGTGCTTTGCGCCCAGTGCTGCTACGTTAGCCGACGAGCTGCCGCAGGTGGCCAATGTGCTCGCCCGCCGCATCACTTCGCTCAACGGTTCCTGGAACTATATCGTCGATGTGCAGGAAGAGGGCTACTACGACTATCGCATGAAGCCCATGCGCGGAGGTTTCTTCCTCAATGCCAAGCCGCAGCGTCCCGAGGACCTCATCGAGTACGATTTCGACAAGGCTCCCACCATGCAGGTGCCCGGCGATTGGAACACGCAGGACGAACGCCTGTTCTTCTACGAGGGAACCGTGTGGTTCAAGCGCTCCTTCGACTGGCATCCCAACGGCGATCGGCGCACGCTGCTCTATTTCGGAGCAGTCAACTACGAGGCGCATGTCTATGTCAATGGCAGGCTGGCCGGCCATCATGTGGGCGGCTTCACGCCCTTCAACTACGACGTGACCGACCTCCTGCACGAAGGCGAGAACTTCGTTATCCTCAAGGTCGATAACAAGCGTCGGGCCGAGAATGTCCCCACCCTGATCTTCGACTGGTGGAACTATGGAGGCATCACGCGCGACGTGCTGCTCGTCGATGTGGCACCTACCTATGTCGAGAACTATTGCCTGGGTTTGGCAAGTGCCGAAGTTGACAGGCGGGGCAATCGTCCTGTCACCTTCAGCGTCAAGCTCAATAGGGCAGAGGCAGGTCGGCAGGTTGTGCTCTCCATCCCCGAACTGAAGCTGCAGCAGGTTGTAACCACGGGTAGCGATGGCACGGCAACCCTCACGTTCAACGCCCGAAAGCTCCAGCTGTGGTCACCCGCCAGCCCCAAGCTCTATGACGTCGAGATCCGGTTGGACGAGGAGGTCCTCCGGGACGAAATCGGTTTCCGCACCATCCAGGCACGCGGCAAGCAGTTGCTTCTCAATGGCGAGCCCATCTTCCTCAAGGGCATCAGCATCCACGAGGAGAAACCCCATGGAGGAGGACGTGCCAATTCCACCGACGATGCCCATACGCTGCTCTCCTGGGCCAAGGAGCTGGGCTGCAACTTCGTGCGCCTGGCCCATTATCCCCACAACGAATATGCCGTTCGCGAGGCCGAACGCATGGGCATCCTCGTCTGGTCGGAGATTCCCGTCTATTGGACCATCGCCTGGACCAACCCCGACACCTATCAGAATGCCGAGCATCAGCTGACCGACATGATCCTGCGCGACCAGAACCGCGCCAATGTCATCATCTGGAGCATCGCCAACGAGACGCCCCATTCCCCCGAGCGCGACCAGTTCCTGGGTCGCTTGGCGAAGCACGCCCGTTCGCTCGACGCCTCCCGTCTCATCTCCATGGCGATGGAGGTCACCTCGGCCTCCAACTTCCAGAACCGGCTGCAGGACAACATGAGCCAGTATGTCGATGTGGTCAGCTTCAACCAGTACATCGGCTGGTATCGCGATGTGAACGATGCTGCGAAGATGTCGTGGGAGATTCCTTACGACAAGCCCGTCATCGTCAGCGAGTTCGGAGGTGGCGCCAAATACGGTCTGCATGGCGAAAAGAACCAGCGCTGGACCGAGGAGTTCCAGGAGAACCTCTATCGCGAGAATTGCGCCATGCTCGACAAGATTGACGGCCTGGCTGGCACCTCTCCCTGGATCCTGAAGGACTTCCGTTCTCCTCGTCGTGTGCTCAACGGCGTCCAAGACTACTACAATCGCAAGGGCCTCTTCTCCGATCGTGGCGAAAAGAAAAAGGCCTTCTATGTGCTGAAGGAGTGGTACGAAAAGAAATAGCATTCTTCATGCCCGCTCCCACGAACAGGAGCAACATGGATAAGAATAAAGACTGTCTCTTCATAAATAATCTCAAGTTTCGCAAATGCGAAACTTCATCTCCACTTCTTGATTGTCCAGACCACCACACCCCAGACCTCAAACTCCTCCAGGTTATCGATACGGATTGGCTTGCGGAAGCGATTGGCAGGCCGGAGCTCGATGTATCCCTCCGACTGATGCGTCAGGTCGAGGAATCGGATGACGAACTCGTTGACGTAGGCCACCACCAGGTCGCCATCCTGCGGAATCACCGACTTGTCAATCACCGCAATGTCGCCACTGCCGATACCAGCCTCTATCATCGCATCCCCCTCCACACGCCCGTAGAATGTAGCCAGGGGATCGCTGGTAAGCTCGAAGTTCAAGTCAATGAATTCATGTTCGTCATCACCACCACGCGAGGGGTATCCCGCCTTGATGGCTTCCGCATAATGCAGCTTCAGTTCATCCTTGAACTCGCTGGGTAGAATTACTATTTCAGCCATAATTTCGACTTTCTATTCCGATTTCCCGATTAAAAGGAGAAGAATGATTACAACAACGGGTTTGGTGATCCATGCAACGAGCAGCCAGAAGAGGACGCTGCGGTCCTCCCACAAAGCCAGAGCAATCACCAGAATCCATAGAAGCGCATTCATATTCGTCGTATCTTTTGAGGTTTTGCTGCGACAAAGATACAGGTTTTTTCGGACACCACCAAACTTTTTGCGAAATATATGATTTGACGTTTGAAAAATTTGAAAAAAAGATTTTGGGGTAGTCCACCAAACGAAGGGATTTGTCAAAACAACAACCCCTTTTGAATCCTTTGTCCTGGAGGCTTTCGTTGTTTCGATGAAAGTATTGTAAATCAGTTGATTAAGGAGCCATTTTAATTTTTCCATTTTGAAAAAAATCCTGAATTTCAGCGACTTGCAGTTCAATTTTAGCGATTTGCTCAAATTCATGTATTTCAAGATGTTAGAGTCAGTAATGCAATGGCGAGGCTTTTTCCATTTTAGAAAAAGCCTTGAATCAGTGGCTTTTAACGTTTCGTTCGAAGCCTTGAATTCCAGCGTCTTGTAGTCCTTTGATGATTTGACGTTTGAAAAATTTGAAAAAATAAATTTTAGGATAGTCCACCAAACTGTCTTTTCCTACCAGCAGTAGACAAGACACTTCATCGTAAAAAACTTGATCTGTTGAACAGCTGTCAGCTGCTCAGAACTCACGGGTATACCAAGAGTCTTAAGCATATCGATAGCCTCGTAGGCTTTCTGAATGTTTTTTATATAATTATATTAAATGTGTAACCTTGATTTTCTGCCAATGCTTGCCGATACCAAGTGCCATGTTATTAGCGTCTTTCGTTATCAGCTCACCCTTCTGCAAGCCAGCAATGACTTGCTTAATCTCTTGCAATGCTCCTCCAGAAACACCAAAGAGATCTTTTAGCACACTGTCATTCTGCTGCTGCTGTTTCATAATCAAAGGATATTGAGCATTCGCGTAGAAATCGAAATAGCGGCTCTTGTAGCTTTCCATATTCTGTGTGGCAAGAATGATACTCATACCTTTGTTACGACCTATTGCTATCAGACTCTGTAATGGTTTGTTCTCAAAACTGAGCATATAATGTGCTTCGTCAATAATGGTAAAGTGTCTAAGTTCCACTCTTTCGTCATTGACAGCTTGCTTCGGCAACTTCTCGTAGATGTTGTTGAGTTTTGAGATTACGAAATACACGATGGCCTTGGCCATTATGCCATCTTTCTCAAAACCTCCAAGATTAATGATGTAGCAATCGTGAATCAGGTCAATCTTATCTTCATCAGCAAAGATGTTATTTCTAACCAATTGGCTAAGAACAGAAATAACACTATCAGCTTCATCCTGCTTTTTCCCTGGCAACAAAGCGACATAATTGTCTAAGACATCTTTGAATGTAACAGGTTTCAATCGCTTGGCTTTATATGCGTTAATGATGGCTTCGCTCAAACGATTATCCATATTGGAACTGATCTTTGCAGGAGAAATAGCACTCAATGCTGTAGCCAACGATGTAGCATACAAATTCACCTCATTGATAGGACGACCGCTGAAATCCTTGAAAGGAGTAAACGGTAAAGGTTTCTCGATTGGGTTGAGAATCGCTCTGCTATCAGTATCGAACTTCTGAAGCCATTCTGCATTACTGGGATCTGAAAACTCTCCTTTATAGTCGAACAAAAGGAAATTGACAGGGTAATGTGTATCAGATGAAGCACTGCGGATTTGGTTGATTAACACAGCAAGAAGATTGGATTTGCCAGAGCCCGTGGTGCCTGCCACAAGAATCTGTGTGTTGGCAATGCTTCGACTGTTGATGTCAAGATAGGCATCCATGTCATTTTCGTATTTGCCAATGAGCAGATTAAGTTCAGGAATAGCAGATACTGAACGACCACCACGAAGAGGAGCATAAGTAAGCCATTCGTCAATCGCTCCTTCTTTCAACAAGATTTCTCGTCCACGAAGGATTTCACGACCCAATACTCTACTTACTAGATTGGCTTGAGTCCAGTCGGCTTCAACATCATGATACCTTAGTTTGAGCAAAGTTTCAAACATAGAGCCGATGTCCGATTTCGTAAAGAATGTCGTTGCATAAGGAGTGCGGGACAACGTCATGTTGTAATTTGCCAAGTCATCAATACGCCTTGGCGATTTGTCACTTAGTCCGGCAAGCAAACAGATTCTCAGCACAACACTAAAGTTAAGTGTGACAGGACGAACATTGTCGGTATATTCATCTAGATTAAGACGCTGTTCAAGCAACGTTTTCACATCCATAATTCGGTCGTGCATATTTTGCACAGCCGTTACGCCTTTAACTGTTAGTAAGTTGATATTGTTCATAGCGTCTAATATTCTTGTGTTCTAAGCCCAAAATAATCTTCCGTAATCGTGGTACATTGATTAGCCTTGTCGCGATGGAGTGTATAGGTCTTGGCAACGTACGCCTGAATCTTTTCAAAATCACGTTCGGTTGTGATCTCCGTATCTGTACTGAGAAGGATGGTCTGATGTGCAAGATCCGGGAAATAACGTTCGAGTATCACTTCACGGCTTTCCTTGTCGAGCACACCCATAACGGTGTCAATCATCACTGGTGGTTCATAATCGCCAAGATTATAGAGCACTTTTAGAAGTACCTGCATCACAGTTTGCTTGGCACCAGCATTCAACTGGCTGATGTAGATTTCGTTTCCATCTTTGTGATAGATTTTGAAAGAGATGTCTTCGGTGCTTTCTGCCGACAACTCAACTCGACCAATATATCCTGCATAAACAACCAGATTAAGGTTGAGCTGATCACGCATCATACGTTCAATGCTTGCCTTCTTGGCGCGAAGCAATTTGCTCGAAAGCTGTTTGAAGAAATCGGGCAACTTGCATAGCAAATCATATTGTGGATCGGGAACCTGTGGAATATCATAGTCGTACGTGGCAATCTTTTTGCCAAGTTCTGTTATTTCATTTTTCTTGCTTTCAATCGTCGCTTTCAGTTCATTGATTTTCTTGGTGTTCTTCTCATACAATTCGATAATTGTATAGTCACTACCATTCAATGCACGCTGGTAATCCTTCAAGAGCTCGCGTTGTCTGGGTATATCGTGTAATTCCTGATTGATTCGAACCCTTTGCTCATCAAGCGGGATAAATGGATTGGACAAGGAAGAATATATCAACTCATTCAAACGTTTGATGTCATTCGGATTAAGGAAGGAATACTTGTCTTCTATAGTATTTTCCAGTTCCTGCAGCTGCTTCATTTCTTCGATGATAGATTGAACATCAACTGATCTTCCTGCAAGGTATCGTTCTTGAATAAGTTTTACCAAACTTTTTGTGAATTTCTCTATTTGAACGTCAGATAACAGGTTTGAAC
>JAEEUA010000325.1 GCA_016286775.1 Bacteroidales bacterium | reverse complement strand
TCAATCCGATTGTTCTTACGGTATTCGAAGCATTGACATCAGCGACAAGCTGCGGTGCTGAGGCCTCGGTTGCGGAGCAATGCCTCGATGCCGGGCTTGCGACCGCGGAAGTTGATGTACATCTTCAAGCCTGAGTCGATGCCACCAGGCTCAAGACAGGTCTTGCGATAGTGCAGGGCAAGATCGGAGTTGAAGATGTCGCCAGTCTCCTTGAAGGCTTCGAAAGCATCGCAGTCGAGCACTTCCGACCAAAGATAACTATAATATCCGGCAGTATATCCTCCTCCCATGGTGTGGCTGAAGTTGGTCACACGATAGCGGGGGAGGATTTGTCGTGGTATGCCGCGTTCCTGCAGCTTCCTGGTCTCGAATTCGATGACGTCGAGGTCCTCGGGCACTTCGGTCAGCGTGTGCAGGTCCATATCGACGAGTGAGGCGGCAAGATACTCCACGGTGGCGAAGCCTTGTCCATACTTGCTGCTTTCATCGAGTTTTCGGACAAGGTCCATGGGGATGACTTCACCCGTCCTGTAGTGCCTGGCATAGACCTTGAGCACTTCGGGTTCGGTCGCCCAATGCTCGTTGAGCTGGGAAGGCAGTTCGACGTAGTCCGACTCGACGTCGTAGGTGGCATTGTAGTGCACATCGTGGAGCATGAAGTGCATGGCGTGGCCGAACTCGTGGAATAGGGTGGTGACGTTGTCGATGCTCTGCAAGGCGGCACCTTCAGCATTCGGACGTGTCATGTTGCAGACATTGATGGTGATGGGAATCTGGCGCACTTCGTTGCCCGACGCATCCTTCACATAGGTCTGGGGACGCAGGTCGGTCATCCAGGCACCAGCTCCCTTGCCATCGCGCGGGAAATAGTCGTTGTAGAAGATGGCGACGAGCTTCTTGTCGCGGTCATAGACCTCCCAGGTCTGCGTCTCCTTGCTGTAGGTGGGCACTTGGCCGGTGATTTCCTTGAAGGTCAGCCCGTGGAGTCTTTCGGCGACATAGAAGATGCCCCGGAGGACATTGTTGATTTCGAAGTATTCGGCAATCTTTTCTTCGTCGATGGCATATTTGGCTGCCTTGGCGCGGCTGGAGTAGAACATGTAGTCCCAGCCCTCCGGCTCGCAGGTCAGGCCGTCCTTCTTCATCTCGACGCGGATGTCGGCCAGTTCCTGGTTGGCCTTTTCGACAGCGGGACCCCAGACGGCGTTGAGCAGGTCATTGACGTTCTCCTCGTTTTCGGCCATGCGGTATTTCAGGATCTGTTCGGCGCAGTTCCTGTAGCCGAGCAGACGGGCGCGCTGGAGGCGCAGCCTGACGAGTTCGGCGCAGATGGCCTTGTTGTCCCATTCGTTGCCCCGATTGCCACGGTTGTAGTAGGCATCGTACACCTTGTGACGCAGTTCGCGGTTGGTGCAATACTGGAGCACGGGATTGCACGACGGGCGCTGCATGTTGAACATGTACTTGCCCTCCTGTCCCTGTTGCCGGGCCATGTCGGCAGCACGCTGGATGTTTGCCTCGGGGAGTCCGTCGAGCTCTTCCTTCGAATCGACGGTGACGTAGGTGTTGTTGGTCTCGTGCAGCAGGTTCTGGCTGAACTTGGTCTGGAGCGCGCTGATGCGGGCGTTGAGTTCGCGCAGCTGGGCCTTCTGCTCTTCGCCGAGTTCGGCACCACGTCTGGCAAATGCCTCGTAGGTCTTTCGGAGCACCGACATCTCCTCATGGTTTAGGATTTCCTTCTCGGCTTCCGGTTGTTCGATGCCCATCTTGTAGTGCTTGTCATAGACGGTCTTTACACGGTCGAAAAGCTGCGGATTGAGGTAGATACCATCGCTGTGGGCAGTCAATGCGGGAGAATATTTGGTCTGCAAAGCTTCCAGTTCCGGGGTGGAGTTGCTCGACGTGAGGTCTTCGAAGATAAGCACCGACTTGCTGAGCAGCTGGCCGCTCTGGTCGAGGGCAGCGATGGTGTTGCGGAACGTGGGCTCTTCGGGGTTTTCGCAGATGTCCCTGACTTCGCGCCTTTGCTCCTCCATGCCCAGCTCGATGGCTTCGCTGAAGTGCTGGGGCGTGATGCGGTCGTAGTCGATGATGCCATATTTGGCGGTGGGTTCTTCCAGAAGCGGATTGCCGCTTCCGCGCTTCTCTCCATTGGTCGAACAGGAGATTGTGATTGCACTGATTAGTGCCATGATGCTTAGTGATTTAGTTT
>JAEEUA010000110.1 GCA_016286775.1 Bacteroidales bacterium | reverse complement strand
GGAACTCGCCGCCGCGTTCTTCGAGTTTGCCGTCGGCGCCTCGCTTGAAGTTGCCACGGCTCACCGAGATGCTGCCATCCTTTCCGATGGTGTAGGTGCGCTGGGTGTTGCTGTCCTTGCGGGGACGTTTTGGCTTGTCGTTGTCGGCAGGTTTATGACCACGCTCATAGGCTTTGCCGTCCTTGTCGAAGAAGCGCTTTTTCTTGTCGCCATCGTCTTTCTTTCCTTCCTTCTTGAAGTCTTTCTTGAAAGGCTTGTCGTCCTTCTTGAATGTTTTGTCCCCTTTCTTGAAGGAAGAGCCTTTCTTTCCAAAGTCCTTGCGGACGCGGTCGAAGTGGGAGTTATCCTGCTTCTGGTCGGCGCTCTGCTTGTCAAGTTCGCCACCTTCCTGGCGGAACTCTTCATACTTGCCGCTGAAAAGTTCATACTTGCGGAGCTGGCAAGGGATGCCTCCGTTGTTGAGGTCGATCTTGAGCGAAGGCTTGAGGCCGATGAAGTCGAAGGGAGTGCCTTCCTTGCGGCGGCCGGTGCGTGGATCGGTGTAGGAGAATGTGGCGTTGGGATCGTCGCTCGAGATAATCCAGGCTTCGGAGCCTTGGAAGTTTTTCTTCAACACGCTTGCCACCATGCGGTAGAAGGTGGGGACGTCGGTGAAGAGGCGCTTGCCATAGGGGGGATTCATCACGACGATGCCACCGAGGGGCTGCTCGCCTTCGGCCAAAGATTCGGCATCGGCTTGTGCCCATGGTGCTGCATCGATCTGCTCAAAATCCTTTACCGAGAGGGAAATGTACTTCTGCAGACCAGCTTTACGGACGTTTTCGGTGGTGACATCGATGGCGACCTTGGAGATGTCAGATCCGTAGATGTGGTGCAGGAATTCGCGTTCCTGTGTATCATCATCGTAGAGTTCCTGCCAGAGGTCGTCGTCGTAAGCCAGTTCGCCCACGGTCCAACGCTGGAAGCCGAAGCCCTTGCGATAGAGTCCTGCAGGCGTGTTGGTGGCGATAAGTGCAGCCTCGATGAGGAAAGTTCCCGAACCGCACATGGGGTCATAGAGGTCGCGTGTGCCGTCGTAGCCTGCCTTGAGCAGGATGCCTGCGGCCAGCACTTCGCTGATGGGGGCGTCGGTGAGCTGCTCCTTGTAGCCGCGCTTGTAGAGCGGGTCGCCGCTCGAGTCGAGGCTGAGGGTGCACTCCGAACCTGTGACATCGGAGTCAGCCGTGTCGGAGATGTGCAGGTTGAGTTGCACGTCGGCCGAACCTACAGCTACTTTCGGACGTCTCTTTCCGTGTTCTACAAAGTAGTCGCAGATGGCATCCTTGGCACGATAAATGGCGAAGCGTGAATTGCGGAAGTTTTCGGAGTAGATGGTGTTGTCGATGGCGATGGTCTGTCCTTCGGCCACATATTGGCTCCAGTCGATGGCCTTCACCTTGGCGTAGAGGTCGTCGGGATCGACAGCCGTGAACTGCTCAAAGGGTTTGAGCACACGCAGTGCGGTGCGGAGCCAGAGGTTCGACTTGTAGAGCAGCTGCTTGTCGCCCAGATAACTTACCATGCGGTTGCCGATGGCGATGTTTTCGCCACCCAGTTGCTCGATTTCTTTGGCCAGAATTTCCTCGAGGCCAGCGAGGGTTTTAGCAATTATCTTGAATTTTTCCATAAAGCAAAAGGCTTAGGTGCCTAAAGGTCATTTCGCATTGTAGAATAGTTTTGTGCCGGCAGGAACATCGTGGGTGACCCAGAGGTTGCCGCCAATTGTAGTGTTGTCACCTATGTGGACGCGGCCCAGGATGGTGGCGTTGGCATAAACCACCACGTGGTTGCCGAGGATGGGGTGACGGGCGATGCCCTTGACGAGCGAACCGTCGGGCTCTTGCGGGAAGTTCTTGGCACCAAGGGTTACGCCTTGGTAGAGTGTGACGTGATGGCCCAATATCGCTGTCGCACCGATGACGACACCCGTGCCATGGTCGATGGCAAACGAGGGACCGATGGTGGCTCCCGGATGGATGTCGATGCCTGTCTCGCTGTGGGCAAGTTCGGTGATCATGCGCGGGATGAGCGGTACGTCGAGTTGGTAGATGGCATGGGCAATGCGGTAGTTGGTGATGGCATGCATGCCAGGATAGCAGAGGATGACCTCACCGAGATTGTTGGCGGCGGGGTCGTTGCGATACATGGCCACCACGTCGGTCGCCAATATTTCGCGTAGTTCGGGAAGTGCTTCGACAAATCGTTTGGCACGGCGTTTGGCCGCATCACGCACCACCTCGCGCTCGACGAAGTCGTCGCCTTGGGCAAAGGCGATGCCCGCCATGAACTGCTTGGAGATCTTTTCGTAGAGGTGCTCTACGCCGACGCCGATGTGATATTGCAGACCACCTGTCACCACGTTCTTTCCGTAATAACCGGGGAAGAGTATGGAGCGGCAGATGTCGACAAATTCACGCAGTTCCGGCACCGAAGGAAAAGGTATCCCTTCGATGCCGAAGTGGTGCAGTTCGCTTTGAGAGATGTCGCTCAAAGTCGATATGGTCTGGTCGAAATTGTGCATTAATCAGATGCCGTATTTAGCACGAAGAGCCTTCGAGATGGCATTCTTGTTCACAACGTAGTTGAGGGTCTTGGCGCGTGCGAACTCTGGAGTCATGTACCAGATGCCGTCGTACTTGCCGGTGACGCCCCAGCTGTTCTTGATCAGATAGTAGAGGTTGCCCTCCTGGTCCTTGGCTGTGCCGAAGAGGTGCATGCCGTGGTCGTCGCCGGTCTCGAAGTTGTCGTAGCCGCGCTGACGTTCCTCGACGGTCACCTTCTTCTGGGGAAGTGGCTTCTCGCTGAGCTCCTTGCCCTTGGCGCTGCGGTCCAGACGGAGCCAGCGTGCCTGGTCGGCACCGGGAGCATCGGGAGCCTCCATGTCGGGATAGACGGCAAGGCCGTCGCGTGTGAAGCCGTCCTCGCTGACGTCACCGCCCCAAAGGATGGTGTATCCGGCCTTGATGGCATCGTCGATGATCTGCATGAAGTCGTCGAGCTCGAGGTTGAGGCTTTCTCCCCAGCGCCAGTTGTCCTGCACTTCGATGATGAAGCCCTTGCCCTTGTTGGCGCCCGTCGAATAGGGGTGATGAGTGAATGAGGTGACCGAAACATAGTCGTCGGGGTTGAGGCCGGTGCTTGCTGCGAAGGTCATGGGCGTATAGGTCTTGCCTTCGTAGGTGAAGGTTTCGGGAGCCTTGCCGAGATAAACTTCGTGGACGGCACGAACGGCTTTCTTCCAAAGAGGTTCGCCGTCGGGGCTGAACTGGAGCTTGCGGGCATTGGCGGCAGCCTTTACCAATGGGTCGGTCATGGCCGAGAGTTCGCTGTGGTTGCTGAGGGTGTCGCCATACATAGCGCCGGCAGGCATCTCGCAGTCAGGGATGAGTCCGTAGTTGCGGAGGCAGTAGAAGACATCGACAAACGAGCCGCCTTGTGCAAAGCTGACATCGCCGTGGGTGCGAACCGACTTCTCGGCACGGTCCATATAGGTGTTCTGAATGACAAACATTTCAGAGAAGTCATAGACCTTGCCGGTCTTCTTGAGTGCCTCGCTCTCCAGGAAGCTCAGACCGGAATAGCTCCAGCAGGTGCCCGCATTCTTCTGGTTCTTGACCGGAGTGATAGCTACCGAATCGACGGTAGTGAACTGGAACCCCTTGATAGAGTCATTGGTCTCTTCCTGTGCAAAGGCTGCGCACGAAAGGAGGGCGGCAATGCCGCAAAGCATGGTTTTCTTCATATTATTTCTTTTTATTGTTCTTGTTTTGCTTGTTCGTAGGCTGCAGAATTTCGTTGTAACGCTTCTGGTCGGCGGCGAGCAGGGCTGCCTTTTTCACAAGGGTGTCCTGCAGGAGGCTGTGTGCCGATTGTCCGCGCTGATGGTAGTAGCGCAGAATGATTTCGTTGGCCACCTCTTCCTTGATCTCGTCGCGCAGCGAGTCGAGGTCGTGCTTCATGTCGAAGACCTTCAGCAGCGTCAGGATGCTGTCCTTCTTGTTCGCCAGGGCTTTCTGGCAGAATGCATCATATTCTTCGTCGGTCAGCTGGAATTGGTCGTAGGGCGGGATGGTCTCGTGCTCCTGACGATAGCGGGTGGCGTAGTCGAACGTGATGTATTCGCGTTCGAGGTAATAGGCTAGTCCGGACATCTGCTGGGGCTTCTCCTCCACGTCGGGCTTGATGCCGCGACCGTCGCGCACTTCGCGTCCGTTGGCCGTGTAGAACACGTGGGTCAGCGAGTCGGGTATCTGCTCGGCCTCGCCCAGCTTGTAGTTGATGACCTGGATGCAACGTCCGGAAGGGATGTAGTATTTGGCTGTCGTGAACTTGATAAGCGTATTGTAGGGCAGGGAACGGGTGCTCTGTACCAATCCCTTGCCGAACGAACGTTCGCCCATGATGACAGCACGGTCCAGGTCCTGCAGCGAACCGCTCAGGATCTCGGCGGCTGATGCCGAATTACGGTCTATCAGGCAGACTATGGGAAGAGTCGGCTCGATGGGCACGGTATTGGTCCGATAGGCGCTGTTCCATTCGGGGCGCTTCGCCTTTGTCTCAACCACGGGGCTGCCCTTTGGCACAAACATGCCCACGATCTTGACGGCCTCTTCGAGCAGGCCTCCTCCATTCTGGCGCAGGTCGAAGACGAGGCCCTTGAGCTGATGCTCCTGGTCGGCACGCATCTTGACGAGTGCATCCTGAACCTCCTGTCCGGCCTTGTCGGTGAACTGCGACAGGAAGATGTAGGCCACGCTGTCGTTGAGCCAGCCGTAGTAGGGCACGGCATCGAGCACGATCTTGCGGCGATGGATCTCGAATTCGATGGGTTCTTCGACGTAGGGACGTTTCACGCGAAGCTTGAAGTTCGTGCCGGCCTGGCCGCGCAGCTTCTCGCTCACTTCCGACGTGGACTTCTTGATCATGCTTTCGCCGTCGATGGTCAAAATGGCATCACCGACCCGCACGCCGGCTTCGAGGGCAGGCTTGCCTTCGTAGGGATTGGCAATGATTACCGTGTCGCCACGCTGCTGGATCAGGGCCCCGATGCCGCCGTATTCACCGGTCGTCATGGTCTTGAAGTCCGACTGGTCTTCTTCGCTGTAGAATTCGCAGTAGGGGTCGAGCTCAGTGAGCATGGCTTTCACACCGGTGGCCAGAGCTTTCCCCCAGTCAATGGTGTCAACATATTGTCCTTGTAATGTAGTGATGGCCGAGCCCAGGATCTCCATATATTGCTGGGCATCGAGGTGCAGGTCTTCCACTTTTCCCTTTTTCCGATCGTCCGACGATTGTGCCACGGCCTGCATTGGACAGGCCAGAACGAGCGTCAGGCATACGATGAGGCCGCCGAGGGCAGACATCCTTCTCTTCATGATGTAAAAGTTAAAAATTTGGGCAAATATCGCGTTTTTTTTTTGATTATCCAAAAAATGACTGTGTTTTTTACTTTTTTTCGGAGATTCTTTGGGAAAAGTGGTCAAAATGCCTTATCTTTGCAGCAAATTAAACTTTTTATATTGCAAAATGCATACATTCTTGAAGAGAATTTGCCTTCTATTGACAGGTGCGCTATTGTCATCGAATTGTGTTATGGCCGGGAGTGACATCTTCCATTGGGGTATTACAGCAGGTGGTAATATTTCCAAGGTGAGGGGTACTGGTTCGGGTTTTATGGATACAGGCTGGAAGTACGATAGTTCTGGTGGTTATTTTGTCGGATTCTCGGCACGATTGTCGATTCCGATCGTCAATTTCGGTCTCGACGCGTCGTTCACCTATTCGCAGGAGATGGCCGACATCGCGTCGAATGGAGCCAACATCATGGACAAGCTGCGCTACTTCAGCATCCCTGTTCATTTGCGTTACGATTTCGAGCTGCCTGTCCTCTCCGGGTTGGTCATTCCCTATGCCTTTGTGGGACCTGAGTGCAACCTGTCGCTTAACGACTTTGACGTGAATGAGTTCTTCCGAAAAGACCCAGGGTCTTCACGCCTGTTGAATGAGGTCGATTTCGACTACCTCACCAAGGATCAGGTCTGGAAGCTGGATCTTGGCTTTGGCGTAATTCTTTTCAGTCATTTCCAGGTGAGCTATTTCTATGCAGTGCCCCTCGAAAGTAGTTTCCGCTTCAAGACCGTCTATGACGACACAAGCGACCACTTCCGGCTGGGCACCCATCACATTGGGCTGACCTATTTTTTCTGAAATCCTTAACTTATATCCAATCTTATGATCGACGACGAGAATATTGACGACCAGGACCTCACTCGCAACGAGGCGGCCGATGCTGCCGAAGGAGATGAGGAGGCGGGCGACGAAGCGATTGTAGCAGGCAATGGCTATAAGCCGCATAACGACGACGATGCCTCAGACGACAAGATACACCATCTGGGTGGCATGTACCAGAACTGGTTCCTCGACTATGCGAGCTACGTCATTCTGGAACGTGCCGTCCCACACCTTGCTGATGGTCTGAAGCCCGTGCAGCGCCGCATCCTTCATGCCATGAAGGTGATCGACGATGGTCGCTACAACAAGGTGGCCAATATCGTGGGACAGACCATGCAGTACCATCCGCATGGCGATGCCAGCATCGGCGATGCTCTGGTGCAGCTGGGTCAGAAGGATCTGCTCATCGATTGCCAGGGCAACTGGGGCAATATCCTCACCGGTGACTCGGCAGCCGCACCCCGTTACATCGAGGCACGTCTCTCGAAATTTGCCCTCGAGGTGGTGTTCAACAACAAGATTACCCCCTGGCAGCTTTCGTACGATGGGCGCAAGAAGGAGCCTATCAACCTGCCCATCAAGTTTCCGTTGCTCCTCGCCCAGGGCGTGGAGGGCATTGCCGTGGGTCTTTCGTCGAAGATTCTTCCCCACAACTTCAACGAACTGCTCGATGCGTCCATCGCCTGCCTGAAGGGTGAGCCTTTTGAGCTTTATCCCGACTTCCCCACAGGCGGCCTTATCGACGTCTCGAAGTACCACGATGGAGCACGTGGTGGCGTTATCAAGGTACGCAGCCGCATCGAGAAGATCGACCAGAAGTCGCTGCGCATCATCGACGTTCCTTTCGGCAGGACCACCGATTCGCTTATCGAATCGATCCGCAAGACCATCGAGAACGGCAAGATCAAGATCCGTAATTTCGACGATTTCACCAGCGACCACGCAGAGATTGTCGTCCACCTGATGCCCGGTGTGTCGAGCGACAAGACTATCGATGCACTCTATGCCTTCACCGATTGCGAGATCTCCATCTCGCCCAACTGCTGTGTCATCTACGACAAGAAGCCTCACTTCCTCACTGTGAGCGAAGTGCTGCGCCGTTCGGCCGAGAATACGAAGGAGCTGCTTCGCCAGGAGCTGGAGGTCAGCAAGGGCGAACTGCTCGAACACCTCATGACCTGTTCGCTCGAAAAGATTTTTATCGAGGAACGCATCTACAAGGGTCAGGAGTACGAGCAGGCCAAGGATCTCGACACGGCCCTCGCCTACATAGATATGCGCCTCGAACCCTTCAAGCCCGATTTTGTGCGCGAAGTGACCCGCGACGACCTGCTTCGCCTCGAGGACATCAAGATGGCCCGCATCCACAAGTTCAGCAGCCAGAAGGCTGAAGAGGACATCCTCCAGACCAAGAAGAAGATCCGTGAGGTCGAGAAGAACCTGCGTCACCTGACGACCTACACCATCAAGTGGTTCGAGCATCTCAAGGAGAAGTATGGTGCCGACCATCCCCGTATGACCGAGATCCGCAACTTCGATTCAGTCGATGCCACCAAGGTCATCGAGTCGAACATGAAACTATGGTTCAACAAGGCCGAAGGATTTATGGGCACAGGTCTCAAGCAGTCCGAATCGGAATTTATCTGCAACTGCTCCGAGATTGACGAGATTCTGGTCATCTACAAGAACGGACAATACAAGGTGGTGAAGGTTGACCAGAAAGTGTATTTGGGCAAGGATGTGCTCTACATCAACGTCTATCGCAAGAACGACAACCGCACCATCTACAATGTCGTCTATCGTGACGGCAAGGGCGGGCCGCACATGATCAAGCGCTTTGCCATCACATCGGTGATGCGCGACAAGGTCTATGACATCACGCAGGGCAAGGAAGGCTCGCGCATCGCCTATTTCAGCGCCAACCAGAATGGTGAGGCCGAGGTCATCAAGGTGTATATCAAGTCAAAGCTGCGCAATTCCAAGGTAGTTCATTTCGAGCGCGACTTTGCCGAGACTCCCATCAAGGGTCGTGGGGTGAAGGGCAACCTGCTCACCAAGGCCGATGTCCAGAAGATCCTGCTGGTCTCGAAGGGTGGTTCTACGCTTGGCGGGCGCCCCGTGTGGTGGGATCCCGACGTGCAGCGCATCAACTACAACAAGCAGGGACAGTATCTCGGCGAGTTCCTCAGCGAGGACCGCGTGCTGGTCATCCTCGACAACTGGGATTATTACATTACGACCTTCGAAGAGACCGTCCATTTCGAGTCGAATGTGCTCCGTGTCGAGAAGTATGACCCGCAGAAGGTTTGGACCTTTATCCTTTGGGACAAGGAGATGAAATGCTACAGCCTGAAGCGTTCGCTGCTCGATGCACGTCCGAGCAAGCAGAACATGCTGGGCGATCCAAAGCGCTTCAAGATAGCCGTGGGTTTGCATTATGTTCCGCAAACAGAGGTTCCTGTTCCAGAAGAAGGCGAGGAGGTTGAGCTACCGGTGGACGAAACACAGCCCGCTGAGGCTCCCGAGCCACAGCCGCTCGTCATCGACACGCCCTATCCGCGGTTCCGCATCACGATGGGCAAGCCCGATGATTTCCGTCCTGCCCTCGAGGTCGATGCCGATGAGTTTATTCCTATCCGCAGCATCAATACCAAGGGCAAGCGACTGACTCCCTACAAGGTGGCAAGCATCGAGGAGATCCAGCCGCTTCGCTGGCCCGAGACAGAAGATACTGCGGGAAATGACGAAGGTGGGGAAGAACCCGAGGAGGAAGCCCCTTCAGAAACTTTGTTTTGATTGCCAATGAAAAGATTTCTCATTTTGGCGCTGGCTTTTTTGGCCGTCTCAGTGTCTGGAATGGCACAGGAGGAGCTTCCGCGACCGGTCACCAATGTGCTTTCCTTGCGCGTCGGGCAAGGCAGGATGCGCGACACCTATCTGGCCCCGTTGCTCTATACAGGATCGAGCATTGCGCTCGAGGGGCAGCGTTGGCGCATGCTTCGTAACCACTCCTGGACAGGTTGGCAGCAGGCCGACATCCTCTTCTTGACAGGTGAGGATCATGGTCGTGACAGCGAGGCTTGGGCAGGACGTCTGCGCTATCGCTATGGCGTTCTGCGGCGTTGGTCGGATTGCCTGGATCGCAATACACAGGAAGTTCGAACCGATGGTTCCCCCTGGTCGTTCTATCTGGGACCCTATGCAGGCATCGACCTTGGTTTCGATTATAACCTGAAGATCGCTTCATCCAACAACCCTGCCGCAGCACGTGTGACAACCAACCTGGGCGCTGCGGGCGCTGTGAGCTATCGGTTCCAGGCTCCTGCCGCTCAGGGAATGCGTGTAATGCTCCAGGCTCACGGCCCCTTGCTCGGCATGGGCTTCTGTCCGGAGTATGGCGCCAGCTATTACGAGACGTTCTATCTCGATTCGTCCGACAACACCTTCCATTTCACATCGTTGCACAACCAGCAGGATCTCGACGTGCAGTTGTCTGTCGATTTCCCGATGGCAGTTATCCCCTGGTTCCGACGCTTCGATTCCGTGATTCGCCTGGGAGGCTTGTATCACATTGAGACCATGGACATCAATCACATCACTACGCGCTATAGCAGCCTCGAGTTCGTTATCGGCTGGGTCTATCAGTACCTGCCATTCAGTCGCCGCAAGGCCAGTCTCCTAAAACGTTCGCCCTACGATGCATATTGATTTTACAAACAAGTCTTCATTCCGCTGGTTGCGGATAGGAATCGTCTGCATGCTGCTGTCGATCGTCGGTGGCCTTTCCAGTTGTCTGGATGACGACCAGCTGGAACGGGACGATAGTCTGCGCGGCAACTTCGAGGCTTTCTGGCAGACGCTCGACCAGCACTATTGCTTCTTTGAAGAAAAGGGCGTCGATTGGGATGGAGTCTATCGCAAGTATGCCCCCCTCTTCGACGACTCCATCAAGTCGCAGTTCGAACTATTTGACGTGCTCGACGAGATGGTCGATACGTTGCGCGATGGCCATATCAACGTCTATGCACCTTTCAACATTGCTCGCTACTGGTCGTGGTACGAGGATTATCCCACCAACTTCGACGACAATCTGGTTCGGGAGTATTATCTGGGCACGAATTATTGGTACACGGCGGGGATGCAGTATGTGATGTATCGTCGCGACTCGGTGGCCTACGTGCGCTACAGTTCGTTCAACAGCGCAATCGGAGCCACCAACCTTGACTATGTCCTGGCCCTGATTCGCAATGCCAATGGCCTGATACTCGACATTCGCGACAATGGCGGCGGTTCGCTCACCAATGCTGTTACGCTGGCCGAACGTTTCGCTACCGAAAAGACATTGAGCGGCTATATCCGTCACAAGGTCGGGTTGGGACATAACGACTTTTCCAGCCCCGAACCACTATATGTCGAACCTGCTACCGACCGCGTGGCGTGGGATGCCTCGGTGCGGCCCGTCGTGGTTCTCACCAATCGGCATTGCTTCAGTGCGGCCAACAATTTCGTGCAGCTGATGCGAGCTCTCGATGGCACGATGACACCAGATACACTTGGTGTCCTTTTCCCCAAGATGATCAAGATATGCGGCGACCGTACGGGCGGTGGTTCCGGTCTGCCCTTCGAGAGCGTATTGCCCAATGGCTGGTCCATTCGTTTCTCATCTTGTCCGATGACCGATCCGGATGGGCACAGCACCGAATCGGGCATCGACCCGTCGCCTGGACTCAAGGTCGATATGGATAGCCTGTCGGCATTCCAGAATCATCGCGATGACATCATCGAAGCGGCACGTCGCTATATCATCGAGCATACCCGAGCACCACGCAAAGCGGCCGAAAGTGAATAATTTTCCCAAAATATTTGGAAGTTCCGATTTTTTGTCGTATCTTTGCGCCCGCAAAAACGATTTGCGGGTATGCTGAAATTGGTAGACAGGCCAGACTTAGGATCTGGTGTCGCGAGGCGTGTGGGTTCGAGTCCCACTACCCGTACTTCCTTGTAACGAACTCCATTTACACTTGTAAGTGGGGTTCTTT
>JAEEUA010000324.1 GCA_016286775.1 Bacteroidales bacterium | reverse complement strand
TTAAGTTTGGCTTTTCATGTAATTTGTGTGTGTTTATCTAAATGTTATGAGGATCAGGACTTGTGAAAGTCTTGATCCTTTCTTTTTTTAGTAAAAAATACATTCAGATGCTCTTTCTTTCAAGAAAAATAGTTATCTTTGCACCCAAGATTCATTATTTCCCCCAATTTGCATTAGTATATGAATCGCGAGATATTACGAATCGCCATCCCAAGCATCATCACCAATATCACTGTGCCCCTGCTCGGCATCGTGGATTTGGCCATTGTCGGACACCTCAATAACGAGGCGGCCATTGGCGCCATCGCTGTGGGAGGACTGATCTTCAATATGGTCTATTGGCTTTTCAACTTCCTCCGAATGGGCTCGAGTGGGCTCACGGCCCAGGCTTACGGCAGGCGTGACCTTGTCTCTGTCAGGAAGGTGCTGCGCATGGGACTTGGTGTGTCGCTGCTTTGCGGCATTTGCATCTTTGCCATCCAGCGACCTATGGAATGGATTTCGCATATCATCATTGCTCCTACCGATCAGGTGTGGGCCTTGGCATTACAGTATTTCCGTGTGCGAATCTGGGCAGCACCTGCAGTTCTTGCGCTTTTTGCAATGAATGGTTGGCTTGTGGGCAATCAGAATTCACGCTTTCCCTTGTATATAGCAGTGGGGCAGAACCTGCTGAATATTGTAGCAAGTTATCTGCTGGTTTTCCACGCGGGACTGGGTGTCAAGGGCGTTGCACTGGGTACGGTGATTGCCGAATATACTGGTGTGGCAGCCGCAATTTGCTGGTGTCGATATCAGATGAAGTTGTCAACAGAGTTATTCACAAAAATTGTTGATAAATCCCTTTCTGCGGGTTTTGAACAAGGGGATGTTGATAAAACTGGGGAATATGAACTGAGTTATCAACAGTTTTTCACCGTAAATAGGGATATCTTCTTCCGAATGATCTGCTTGATAGCAGTAACGACTGCCTTTACGGCATTCGGTGCCCGAATGGGCGACACATTGCTTGCCGTGAACGCGCTGCTGATGCAACTCTTCACACTTTTCAGTTATTTCAGCGATGGTTTTGCTTTGGCAGGAGAGGCTTTGGTCGGCAAGTATTTCGGACTTGTCCAGACATCGGGAGAAGGTGCCAAGACACGGGTGAATGAAGTAGTGAAAAGACTGTTTGTCATGGGTGGCGTTGTGATGCTGCTCTTCACATTAATATATATTATAGCAGGAAAGGGCATCCTCGGCCTTTTGACCGACGATACCCTTATCATAGAGGCTGCAATGCCTTATCTGCCATGGGCAGCAGCCATACCGATTTGCGGCGTGGCGGCATTTATGTGGGATGGCATCTACATTGGAGCTACAGCGACACGCGAGATGTTCTTTTCGCTGTTGCTTGGTACAATCTGTTTCTTCGTGATGCGCTATACCTTAGGACATCTGTTGGAAGATGCCAACGATGCCTTGTGGTGCAGTTTCCTGCTTTATCTTTTGATGCGTGGCGCCTATCTGGGCTTGCGCTGGAAAAGCATTATAGGAAATGCTTTACAGGTTGGCCAAGGATAGCAGAGAGCAGATTGTTGGCAGCGCTTGATGCGCCGATGCGGTAGAGGTCCTTGGTGAGCCATTCGTCGCCGAGCACGGCCTTGACGATGCTGTAATAGATTACGGCATCCTCGGGTGTGCGTACGCCACCAGCCACCTTGAATCCGACCTTGTTGCCGGTCTGCTCGTAGTAGGCCTTGATCATCTTGCACATGACGAGTGCTGCCTCGGGTGTGGCGGCGACGCTGATCTTGCCCGTCGATGTCTTGATGAAGTCGGCTCCTGAATACATGGCAAGGACAGAAGCCTTGGCAATGAGCGATGCGCTCTTGAGGGCACCAGTTTCGAGGATGACCTTGAAGATCTTGTCGCGGCAGGCTGCCTTGCATTCCTGGATAGTGTCGCACATACTCTCGTAGTCGCCTGCAAGCATCTGGCCAACGTTGATAACGATGTCAACCTCATCGGCGCCTCCGGCAAGGGCGAGGGAGATTTCTGCCACCTTGATTTCGTCGAACGTTTGGCTGGAGGGGAATCCTCCGGCCACGACCGTCGTATCGACTTCGGTGACGTCGAGGTTGGTGGAAACTACTTCTGCGAAGTTGGGATAGACGCAGATGGAAGCGACGTTGTCGAGCTCGGGATATTTCTCCTCGAAGTCGTTGACGCGC